>JAOUKJ010000610.1 GCA_029882675.1 Cyclobacteriaceae bacterium | reverse complement strand
TGCTCATGTCTGTATTCAGACCTGTGATGACTACCCGCTCACGGGTGTTGGCCAATTTCACAATCTCTACATAAGACCGGGACATGTATTGCCCGGCCAGTACCATGGCTGTATTGTCCGGGGTCAGTTTGGCGGCTTTTACCGTAAGTCCGGGCCGTTTGCTCATGATGGTATCGGCTTTACGGTTGATACTTTGGGTGTTCCACTTCAATATTTTACCCGCCTGGTTTATTGAATATAAGGTATTGTTTCCCTGTACCGCCAGGAAGATATCACCGTTGTTATCATACACATCATATTGTGTGCTTGCGATGGGGTCTTTGAAGGCGCTTAGGGCAAAATACAAGCCGTTATATATATCGCCGTCATATTGGTAGCCCTGGTTGTCGCGGTTGAATACGTAACCTTGCCGGGCGAGCAGGCCTTTGAGGTCAGCGCGTTCAGCGGGCTGTTCTACTGATTTGAGGGCCAGTTGCTTGGCGATGGCCTGGTAGCGGCGGATGGTGGCTTCTTCCTGTGCTATCCGGGCATTTTCTGCTTCCTGAGTTGCCCTAATGGCCTCTTTGGAAGCCCTGTCAGCCTCTAGTTCAGCCCTGTCAGCATTTTTGGTGGCTAATTCGGCATTTTCTGTTGCAAAGCCCTCCTGTCTTCGCGCCTCTGCAGCAGCGGAGTCTGCTTTATCTTTTTCGATGAGCGCCAGGGCTTCCTGACGTAATGCTTCCTCTGCCGCTTTCTGGGCCCTGATGGATGCCTGTTTTGCACTATCGGCATTTAAATCAGCTTCTTCTCTGTTCTTATCGGCAATGGCCTGATTTTCTACGGCTATGGCTGTCTGCGCCACGGCCTCAGCCTGCTGGTCGAAGGCATAAAGCAGAAAACCGACAGCTACCACACAAAGTCCGGCCATGACCATGGCTGTTACGCGGGCGGTCTTCAGCCTTCTTTTGGCTTGCAGTTCTTTAATGCGCTGTTCCGTCTCAAATTCTTTTTTGGAGTGTGAGAGGAATTCCATGGTGCGTTCAAAGGCGGGGTGGTAGCGTTGTGCCCAGATAAGTGTAGGCTTGTGCTTGGCCTCCCAGTTGAGGGCCAGTTGCAAATCCGGTGGTCGCCACAGACCGGCCTTTCCCCTTTGGTACATGCTGGCGCCTTCGGCCAGACGCTGGTACATTTGTACGGCATCTGCTTCATCACCAACCCAGTTTTTCAACCGCACCCATATCCGCATGAGACTCTCGTGCGAGATATCAATAATGGATCTGGCCGTGAGTGTAATACCCGCTGCCGGGGTAAGTAGTGAACGCCCGGGGGCCCTGAATTTTTCGATGACTCCGGCTACTTCTTCTACTGAAGCATGGGAAATAGCGGCGATATCACCCAGGCGTGTAGGCCTTCTGATGCCATAGCTTTCACCGCGCTTTTCAGTGATGGCCTTAAAAAGCGTCTCACATATTAGTTTTTGTTCATCATTGAGTTCATCGAAGGCCTCATTGGCGTGCAGGGATAGGGCCTCAGCCATGGTGCCAATTGATTCGTAGTGCTTAATATCGATGGGTTCATCGTCGAAATCTTTGTACTTGATCCAGTAGTCAAAGGTCCGCATGAGCGCATGCTGCAGGATGGGCAGTTGGTCGGGATTATCGCCCAGATCGTTGAGCAGGCGTTGCACCAGCCTGGAGGTGACCTGAGCACCTCCTACGGCTACCGGCCCTTCAATGGCATCGCGTTTCTGATCGCGTGTCATTTGCGGAATCAGGTAGTGACTGTCGTTGATTTTTTTTGTGAGTTCTGAAAACTGGGCACATTCACCAATAAAGTCGGACCGCATGGTGAGCGCCACATATATCGGGGTATTGGGGTAGGCCACGGCTTCAAGCAGCAGGTTGATAAAGGCCAGCGTCTCGTCAACGGCCCCGCTATCACGACTGTCTTTAAAACGGAAGAGTTCCTCAAACTGATCAACCAGAACGAGGTAGTTTTTATTGGTGACTTTCTTAAGATGCTGGATGGCCTCGACCAATCCCAGGGAGCTACTGCGTAAGAGGGTGGAAATAATGGTCCTTCTCACTTTCCGTTCTTCCGGTTCGGACTTCAGGTATGTGCTGTCTGTTCGCAGGAGGGACTCCGCCAGGTTATCGATGGGGCCAGCACCCGGACGCATTACAACGACTTCCCACTCGGCGCTGACTTCGGTGAGAAATCCACCATACAGAATCGGTAAAACACCACAATAAATGAAAGAGGATTTACCACTACCGGAGGGACCAATGACGCCTACAAAACGATTTTGTGAGAGTTTGAGTAACACTTCATCGCTTTGCCCTTCCCGTCCAAAAAACAAATGGCTCTCTTCAATTTTGAAGGGACGCAGTCCAGGGAAAGGATTGAATACAATTTTCTTCCCATTCTTAGATAGGTTTTCCTTATTTTCTGTACTCATAATCTAACCTATTTAATATCTTCCAAAAAGGCTTCCAGTGATTTCATCATGTTGTTATCATCTTCAATCAGTGTCAGGCCACGTTCAGTATATGTTTCAAAAGTTTTATTGTTCCTGCCAATAAGTGCCCGGCCTTGTACTGTTTTTTGTCTGCCATATCCCGGGGCTTTTAATAAGTCGAGCACTTTCATGCGTACCCATTGGGGATTTACCTCGCCCTGATAGACTACTGCGGCATCAAAGACGCGTAGATTACTGATATGTTTT
>JAOUKJ010000090.1 GCA_029882675.1 Cyclobacteriaceae bacterium | reverse complement strand
GGGATTGAAAACCTTACCCAGCACACTTCCATGCTCCCCATAGATATGAAATCCCTCATGCCAGTCCATCCTCACGGCCACCGTCAGGTCCAAATGCCCGTTGCATCCATTCGCAAACGCCGTATCAATAAACCAGTTATATATTCCCTTTTTTTCTACCAGGTTGGCCCGGACACTTTCAATGGATCCGGCCAAAAACCTGGCCGTATCCAACAAATGACTTCCATGGGCCATCATGTAGTATTTTTTCAGATCAGATTTGGGATCCAAATCAGGTCTTTTGGCATGGTTGCTTGTGAAGGGAAGGGGCTGGGTGCTATCAGTCATATCATAGCGGTGGGTGGAGTCGCAATACCAGGATTTAAAAGCGATCATATCGCCCATTTCTTCCTGAATAAACGTCCGGGCATAGGCTATGGCCGGATCAAACCGTTTCATATGGCCTACCTGAAAAGTTACTTTTTTTTGTTCAATAAGGGCTTTTAACTCCTTTGCTTTGTGGAGGTCATCGCCCAGGGGCTTTTCCACTAATACATGCTTGCCGGCCTCTACGGCTTGTATGGCAGCAGGGAGGTGAAATGCGTCTGCGGTGGCAATGATGACGGCTTCCATTTCTTCATCCTGTAGCATTTCCTCATAATGGGTATATATCTTCTCCGATTCATAAAAAGCCCCCATCTTACGGGCCAGATCTTCGGCCTGATCACATACACTGTACAGTACTGCATTGTTTGCCTTTTGGCAGGCCTCCAGATGGGCAAACTGAGCAATGGGGCCGCAGCCCAATATGCCGACTTTTAGTTTTTTCCCTGCTGCTTTTGAAACACTCATCGTTTAAGGACTCCCAGGTTTTTATATAAATTTAAAGCTAGTGATAAAAGGGAAGGGATGGGAATTTTGAGGTAAAAAAATATGTCGATTGTTGGTGATGGGCCTGGGGTGACTTTCTGACTTTCCATATCACTTTAGGATAAATTATTCAGTTTAGGGCTATTACATTTTAGAATGTGCTATATTCTTCAGTATTTGCAATAGCATGCCATCATTTATTTTTGCATTCTGGCCGTTTTGTCCACCAGTATTGTCCCTTCAGGAATACGGAGATACCCGACCTGTGGCCGACAACAATACGAAAGCGACCAGAAAACTGAATAGAAGAGTTGAAATGGTTGTATTAAAAACATTGAAACCGGAAATCCTAGAAATGAATACACACTCGCTATGGCCAATACGGAAGAACAATTAAAAGATTTGCTGGATAAAGCAACAACTGACAACACCCAACTCAGGCTTTTGTTGGATGTCTACACCGATTTGATTGCCTCAAGCGACCGTCAGTGGATTGAACGATACAGGAAGCCCGTAAGTGATGTTTTAATGGCCTGGAAAGGCAAATACAAGACAGCTGAAGCACTTTACCATGTAGTGGAGGGGTTTTCTAACTATTTTCTAACAAAACCGCAAGAAGCGCTCACTGAATTTGAGCGGGCACTTGATTATTGCAGCGATTCGTCGTTGTTTAACGATATTAAGGGAATGGCCTATATGGGCCTGGGATCCGCATACCGCAATCTGGGAAATATTGATAAATCCATGGCCAATATAAGCCTGGCCCTGGAGATGATTGATGAAAATGGTCCCACGCAGGACTGGCACGTATATACCTACCGCATGTTGGGAGAGGTACATGTGTTTATCGGTGAATATGAGCAGGCAGAAGAATATTTCATCAAAGCAGAACAAGTCATGGAAGCCGTTGATAAACCGACTCCCCGGTTTAGGGTATACATCGGACTTGGCGCGTGTTATATCAAAATGGGCCAAGAGGATAAAAGCAGGCTGTATCTGAACAAGGCCCTGGAAGTAAAGGGTATTTCACAAGCCGAAAAGGCCCGGGGACTGTGTGACCTTGGCGTATTATATTTGGATCAGCCGGACAAGGCACTTGCCTATTTTGAGCAGAGTTGCACCATCAGAAAACAAGGGCAGCTGGAAGACGCATACACAACCAGCTTACTATACAAGGGTGAGTGCTTGTTGGAAATGGGTGATCTTGATAAGGCATATGAAGTATTACTTGAAGCCCAGGAGCTCGCTAATACGTATAATGTGCCTGTAAAAAAGTTGCATTTATTGCGTCTGATGAGGGATTTTTACAAAAAACAAGGCAACGATGCCGTGGCCATAGATTATTTTCAACAGTTTTACGATCTCCAGAAAACCCTCAATGCCCGGCAGGTCAAAAACATCTTTCAGCTGAAAAACAAGCAGATCGCCACGCAGCACAAAGAAATAAAAGAAAAACATACGCAGCTTAAGAATACCCTCAATGAGCTGGCGCGTATCAAGGTATCACGTCGAGCGCTCTTCTTCAGTATCATTACGGTGGTTGTGCTGGTCATCGCCACAGAGTTGTTTCTCGATCCGCTCATTGAGAAATACAGCTACAACAGCTATCTGGGACTGGCCGCCAAAGTGCTGATTGCTTTTTTGCTCAAGCCCATTGATAGTATGTACGAAAGACTGTTGTTTCGGAAGGCGGTGAGGGGGTAGAAGGGGATTGAAATCCCGTAGGAGGACTGCCGGGTATTGGTAAGTATTCTCATGGCCTGGTCTTTGGTGATATCAACAACGATGGCCTGACCCCTTAAGCATACCCCTGCCCACAATAACCTTTATCGATACCGAAGTTGACGTCAAAAGCAAAAAGGTGCTTGATATAGGCAGTACCAGGGACAATGGGGCCACTTTCCACTCAAACTCCTCACCGGCTTTAAACAGCACCTGGACGGGGTGGACTTTGTTTGCGGGCAGGGAATGGTATCCATCTTAAGGAAAGCTGTATTCGTTTTCGAACATGAAATAATGTCATATTAATTCAGCTAATACATGTCAATAAATCCTATTTATGATCTATTAATGCAATATAAAAGACAATATGACATATGTTTGGATTGTAGCTCGGTATGGAATAATTTTTGAACATAACCTATGTGAATGAAATATATGTTGGATTATTAAACAGCTAAAATCATGACACTCGTAAGAAGAAACCAGGACATTTTCCCGTCATTCAGTAGTCTGTTTGACGATTTCTTCAGTTCAGAATTGGGCGACTGGAGGAGGAATAATTTTTCACTGACCAATACCACGCTTCCTAAGGTGAATATCCGTGAAGATGATAAGGAATTTAGTGTGGATGTAGCTGCACCGGGAATGGAAAAGAAGGATTTTAACATCAGTGTGGAAGACAATCTGCTCACCATTTCTTCTGAAAGAAAGGAAAATAAGGAAGAGAAAGATGACAAATATACCAAACGGGAGTTTTGTTACCAGTCCTTCCAGCGGTCTTTTACCCTGCCCGATGCCGCAAATAGTGAAAAGATTAAGGCCCGTTATGAAAACGGGATTTTGCATCTCGAAATTCCAAAGCGGGAAGAAGCGAGACCTAAACCCGCCAGGATCATTAACATTTCATAGGGAAAGGATAACAGGAAAGCGGGCTGTATTGGCCCGCTTTATATTTAATCAGGAAAGAAGTGGCGTCGCCTTCCTCTTCAAAAAGCCAATAAAACGCTGAAATAAACCGGGGTATTTTGCCCCTTTTTCAGGCTGTTGATACCGAATATGCTTACCTGCAAAAAAACAAGCATCAAAATCCATTAACTCCGTGTTTTACGTTTTTGGTCAATATGCTTCCGCTTGCGGGGAAAAAACCATGGACAAAAGGTGGAATCATGAATTATTTTTACATGCAAAGGTTAATATAAGAATTATTGCCCATAAAAAGACCATTGCCTGGGGAAATGCAGCAGCAGCACAGGGAACATATCCGGTATAACTGTGTGTCGGGATTCGGATTACGGGATTTTCTCCCGCCCGTCAGGGACATAGGTATTTACTTTTAAAATAAAACAAACTATATTCACCACGCGATATTTTAAAACACCAGCAATCCATGAAGAAAGTAGGAAGAAACGAACCCTGTCCCTGTGGTAGTGGAAAAAAATTCAAAAACTGTCACCAGCAGTCTGAAGAGAACAAAACAGGTAAGAGCAAGGCCTTCTTTTACCTTGCCCTGCTTGCCATATTCATTATCGTGGCCATAGTAGGTATGTATATCAATTCTCAGGACAAGGGCAATGGCCCACCCCCGGGCCCGGCACCGGCAGGAAAGGTATGGTCTGAAGAGCACGGGCATTATCATTAAAAAGATTAAATAGTGTAAGAGGTAAGCCTTTTCATGCTCAATGGAGGGGCTCAGTAAAACGTATGATCAATTTTCAATAAACCACGATGACTTATGAAAAACAATTCCAGAAGAAATTTTTTGCAGACAATGGGCGTGGCAACGCTCGCTTTGCCTTTTGTCCCGACGGCGTATGGTAAAGAAAAAAATGTTTTGCCTGATGTCCCTTATGACGGGCCTGTTTTGCGGGTAGCCATCATGGGACTGGGGAGTTATGGTACCCGGGTTGCCGAAGCCATGCGTTCTTGTAAAAAAGCAAAGTTGGTTGGGGTCATCAGCGGTACGCCATCCAAAATAGAAGACTGGCAAAAGAAATACGATATACCCAAAAAGAATTGTTATAACTATGATAATTTTGACAAAATAAAAAATAATCCCGATATCGACGCGGTGTACATCATTACCCCTAATGGTTTGCACCATCCGCAGTGTCTCCGGGTGGCCAAAGCGGGAAAACATGTGATTAGTGAAAAGCCGATGGGCCTCAATGCAAAAGAAGGGCAGGAAATGGTTGATGCCTGTAAAAAGGCGGGGGTTCACTTACTCGTGGGGTATCGCATGCACTTTGAACCCAAAACCCTTGAGATTATACGCATGAGAAAGGCCGGTGATTTTGGAAAAGTATTGTTCTTTCAGGGGCTGAGTGGTTTCCGGATAGGCGATCCAACACAATGGCGTTTAAATAAAGCCCTATCCGGTGGTGGCGCTATGATGGATATTGGCATTTATTCGGTGAATGGCGCACGGTATATGATTGGTGAAGAACCGCTTTGGGTGACGGCGCAGGAAGTGAAAACAGATCATGAAAAGTTCAAAGCGGGTATTGATGAGACCATCATGTTTCAGTTTGGCTTTCCGGGTGGAGCCACAGCCTCATGCCTGTCCACTTACAGCATGAACAACCTGGACAAATTTTTCCTCAATGGCACGAATGGGTTTGCCGAAATGCAGCCCTCGACCGGATATGGCCCCATCAAGGCACATACCAACAAAGGGGAACTGGATTTTCCCCATGAAACACACCAAACTTTCCAAATGGAAGAGATGTCAGAAATCATTTTGAATGGTAAACAACCCATCGTCCCGGTGAATGGCGAAGAGGGGGTCAAAGACCTGAAAATCATCGATGCTATTTATGAAGCAGTGAAAACCGGCAGGAAGGTGGATCTGGTATAGTCGTCGCTATTGAAGAAGCAGGTCTGAGGTGCACACAATCATAGTTTGTCTTTGTGCATTTCAGACCTGTCCTTCAAACAAGGCAAAGTCAATATGAATTCACTGCCTTGTCCGGGTTCGCTGATCAATTCCATAGTACCCTGAAGCCTTTCTGCCATGATCTTTACAATATACAGGCCCAAACCGGTTGAGCTTTCACCATAGGTGGGGCGGGCGCTTAATTTTTGAAATTTTCCAAATACCTTTTCTTTGTCTGCGGCAGTAAAGCCAGGGCCTTCATCTTTTACCGACAGGATGAATTTGTTGTCCTCTTCAATTGCCGTAATATGAATTGATGACCTTAATGGAGAATATTTTATAGCATTGGTTATTAAGTTTTCCAATACACGTTCAAGGTGAATTTTATCAGTATAGATGTTTTTGCTGACATGCGTGTTAATATTAATTTTTTGTTCCTTTTTACCGGCCATAGGATCGAAATTATCTTTGAGTGTTCTAAGCAATTCCTCCATATTAATATCTTTCATTCGCAGGTTTAAAACCGCTTGTTGTATGATATTTAACTCGATCAGGTCACGAATGATATAATTTCCGGCCTCAATGGTGTAATCTATCTTTTCAAGATAATTCAGCTGTTCCTGATTTGTTGTTGTACTAAACCGAATTAGTTCAGACAGGCCTTTAATACGCTGGAACGGACTAACGAGGTCGTGTGCCACAATACCCATAATACCGTCTTTTTCACGGTTGAGCTCAATCAGCTCCTCATTTTGCTGGTGTAATTGAGCTGTCCGTTCATTCACCTGTTCTTCCAATTGGGCATTTCTGGCATTAAGTACGGCCACACGCGCTTTGTATATAACCACAAATAACAGGAAAGGGGCCATCAGGTAAAATGTCCTAGCCCACCAGGTGAGCCACCAGGGTGGATTTATGATAAAGGCGTATTCATAGATATCACTCCAGTAGCCTGAAGCATTCATGGCTTTTACCCTAAAAGTGTATTCTCCATGTGGCAGGTTTCCGTAGGTAGCCGAAGAGCGGTTTGTGATAGCATTCCAACTGTTTTCCAACCCACTCAATTGGTATTGATATTTTACTTTTTCAGGATTGTGAGTGGTGATGCCTACAAAATGAAAGGTAAGATAATTATTATTATAAGCCAGATCCAATTGACGGGGTACTCCATACCAGGAGGAAGTTCCTTCAAATTTTATATTTGATACCTCTACACCATTACTGAGTAAAAACGTACTGTCTTTATTTTCCTCTAGTTTTCTCCAGAAGACTTCTTCATTATAGAGCTGTAAGTCAGTAAGCACAACCTCAGGTGGAATGGTATCTCTTTCAAATTCCTGTACTTCGGGATGATGTACAATAAGCCGGTCACGGGCACCGATCCATATTTTTCCGCTTTTGTCTTGAAAGATGGCATTGGGATGGCAGCTATAACTGAGAAAGCCGTTTGCATAAGTATAAGCCGCAAAATAAACATCAGTCTTTTGCTGCTTTTCGGTTTCTTCAGGACTTGCAGTGGGCCAGGAAGTTGCTTTCCTGTATTTATCCTCCATTTTATTGAGTCCGTATTCGGTGCCTATCCACAGGTTGCCCAATTGATCTTCCACCAGGCTTTTTATATAATTACTGCTCAGACCATCGGTCTCGTCAAAGTGTGTAAAAGTCAGGCCATCAAATTTATTCAGGCCACCACCACGTGTGCCAAACCACAGGTTTCCGGAACTGTCTTCCAGTCCGCACAAAATATAGTTGCTGGATAACCCTTCTTTTTCTTTGAAATGAGTAAATACCTGCCCGTCAAATTTATTAATGCCACCGCCTTCCGTGCCTATCCACAGCATGCCTTCCCGGTCTTCCAGCAAGGAGTGTACCCTGTTGTGGGAAAGGCCATTCTTCTCCGTATAGTGGGTAAACTCTTGTCCATCGTATTTAATGATTCCATCGCCTAACGTACTAAACCATATATGGCCCTGACGGTCTTCGAGTATGTCTGATACATTTACCTCCTTTGCTCCCTTGGACAGGTCGAAACGGACAAAAAACTCACCATCATATTTAGTCACTCCGTTGCTCCATGAGCTAAACCAGAGGTTGCCATTCCGGTCTTCCAGCGCGGCCATCACAAAATCATCAGCCAGGCCGTCTTTTTCACGATAATGAACAAAAGACCGGCCATCATATTTTATTACACCCCCTCCCCAGGTACAAATCCAAAGGTTGCCCGACTTGTCCTCAAATATGCGCCTGACCAGCTCATTGGACAGTCCGTCCTCTTCGGTGAATTGTGTAAAGGAACGTCCGTTATATTTATTCAGGCCGCCACCTTCCGTGCCAATCCACAGGTTTCCGTGACGATCGGTCAGCAAAGACCTGACAAAATCATTGGATATGCCCTCGTCATTGGAAAAATGGCTAAAGGCAACCCCGTCAAATTTCATGACCCCATTGCCCCAGGTACCTAGCCAAAGGTTGCCATCATCGTCTTCGGAGATGCACCGGATACTGTTGTTTGGCAGTCCTTCATTTTCGGTATAATGTGTGAACTTTTCCCCATCATACCTGATCAGGCCTCCGCCTGCCAGTGTTCCCAACCAAAGGTGACCAAGCCGATCTTCATGAAAACTCCTGACGTAATTACTGGACAAGCCTTCATTTACTGTGAATTGGGCAAATGATTTACCATCATACCGGTATAATCCCTGGCCGTCTGTGCCAAACCATAGATTCCCTGCGCTGTCATTCCGGATAAACAAGACATCATCCAGTTCAAGGCCCTGTTGCGTTGAATAGATGGTAAATGATTCTCCATCATACATGGTTACACCGCCACCGTCCGTGCCAAACCACAACCTTCCCTGCTGGTCTTCTTCCATACAGGTTACACTGTTATATGAAAAACCCTCCTTTTCCGTGAAATGGGTAATGTTTTCGCCATCATACCTGTTTACTCCGCCACTTTGCGTACAAAACCAGATATTACCTGCTTTATCTTCCCGAACCATCCAGAGGTAATTATCAGAAAGGCCTTCTTTCATGGTGTAATGGGTAAAGGCTCTTCCATCGTATTTTATGGCACCGCCTCCCCACGTAGCCATCCACAAATTGCCTGCCCTGTCTTCAATGACGTCTCTAATGGCATTGTGAAGTCCCTGTAATTCATTGAAATAACTGAAATTAAAAGTATTTTGGTCGTTTACTGAGGCATCTTTTGCGATCAGTATTACGGGTTTTCCCATTTCTACAGTGGTACTTTTTGCCGGTTCTGTTGGCGGCATGGGCCATTCTTCCTGGCCTGGAGTGAATATCCGCGGTATTCCGGCCGGTACAACTATTGGATTGCCCATCGCAAATCTGTTGTCTACCACAGGTACTGTCCGCGAAGAAAATGCTTTTTTTCTTTTTAATTTATGCTCATCGATAGGTACTATTTCCGGTTTTTCCACACTATCAATAGGGATAATGCGCCCTTTAGCCGGAACCATGCCGGACACATCTTCACTAATGATTGGCTGTGACTGTTTTTTTTGGCAGCCGCTAAAAAATAAAAAAAACAGGGTAGCTATAAAAATTTGCAGCTTCATGATGCGTTATGAAAAAACACAGGCGATTTGTCTGAAAAAAATATTTTTACAAATAAAGCTAAAATGCTCGTCATTACTGACGATTTTTTTAAAAATGCTGACAGAGGTAAGTTTTTGATCAAATAGGCTACCCCGTTCATGTGGTAGAGATGGCCTATTGACGGACAGTATGGCCATCATAATACCTCTTTTTCAACCAAAAAGCTACCCTCACCAACAGGATCAAAGCAGGCACTTCAACCAACGGGCCAATGACACCGGTAAAAGCCTGACCTGAATTGAGGCCAAAAACGGCTATGGCCACGGCAATGGCCAATTCGAAATTATTGCCCGCAGCAGTAAACGAGATGGATGCGTTTTTGTCGTATGTGGCACCCATAGCCCGACTAATGAAAAAGCTAATCAGAAACATCATGGCAAAATAGACCATCAGCGGAATAGCTATTCTTAATACATCCATTGGAATTTGCACGATCAATTCCCCCTTCAGCGAAAACATCACCACGATGGTAAAGAGCAGTGCTATGAGCGTGACAGGTGAAATGGCAGGGATAAATTTGGTTTTATACCAATCTTCCCCTTTTAGTTTTACTAAAATCAACCGACTTAACATCCCCGCTAAAAAAGGGACGCCTAAGTAAATAGCAACACTTTCGGCAATGGTTGCTATGGAAATATCTACGATGGCACCTTCAAAGCCAAAATAGGGGGGGAGTATGGTGATGAATATCCAGGCATAAAAACTATAGGCCAATACCTGGAAGATACTGTTGAGCGCTACCAGGCCAGCTCCATATTCACTGCTTCCTTCAGCCAAATCGTTCCATACCAACACCATGGCTATGCACCTGGCCAGGCCAATTAAAATCAGGCCCACCATATATTCCGGATAATCATGCAGGAAAATCAACGCCAGGACAAACATTAATACCGGGCCAATTACCCAGTTTAATAATAAGGAAATAGAAAGGATTTTCACATTCTTGAAAACTTTGGGCAGCAGCTTGTAGTCCACCTTGGCCAGCGGAGGATACATCATGAGGATTAATCCGATGGCGATGGGGATGTTGGTACTCCCGCTGCTAAAAGAATCAATGAAGGATGAACTTGACGGAAACAGATATCCTATGCCAACGCCTATGGCCATAGCCAGGAATATCCATATAGTAAGGTATTGGTCTAAGAAATTCAATTTTTTTGAAGGGGGCATAATTTTACTTTTCTTCTCGTGGCCTGGGCTAAACCCAATTCCTGCACCAAATCACCATTGATACAAGTCCTGGTTTTAAGCAGGTGCTGGATAATGGCTACCCGGGCAGGGTGGGCAATGCAAATGTATTACGATATTACAATATAACCACACTCTTTGGGCGGGATTATCGATTGAAGTGGCGGTGTGGTAAATACTTTTTAAAACATTTTTCGTAATATCGCATCTGATTAATCAACTGATAATAATTTTAACCACTATGAAAAAACTTGTACTTGCAATGGGGCTTGCTTTTGTCCTCTATGCTTGTAATACCAAACCACAGGCAGACAGTGGCCAGGAAACACAAGCAGAAGCTGAAACAACTACTGAAACGACAACAGAAACTGCCAATGATGACTGGATAGTCCTTTTTGACGGTACCAGCACAGATGGTTGGCGGGCCTATAACGGCGATGCACTGCCTCCGGGATGGGTGGCCAAAGATGGTGAGCTTACTTTTGATACCGAACTGGGCCTGGAACAGGACTATACAGGAGGTAAAGACATCATTTATGGAAAAGAGGCATTTGAGAATTTTGAA
>JAOUKJ010000089.1 GCA_029882675.1 Cyclobacteriaceae bacterium | reverse complement strand
AAAGGCCACTTTCAAATTTACTGTACCGTCATAATTGCTTTTAGCATTCTCTGAAATAACGTTATAAAAAACCTAATTTCATTCATTTTGTCTAAAATAAATAATGGCAAAAAAATCGTTGATTTATCGAGGGCCGTTAAACCCATACCTATACATCATCAATCGTCCACCGCCTGAAACACCAACTGCCTGAACTGCCAGCCGGTATCTTCGCTCACCGGGCCTCGCGTCTGCTTCATGATCACCCCGATGATGTTTTCGTTGGGGTCGGCGAAGTACTGGGTGTTGAAATATCCGCCCCAGTCGAAGGTGCCCGTGCTGCCGCGCCCACCCTGGTCCTGCCCGGCCTGGTTTACTACCCCAAAGGCCAGGCCATAGTGACGACCGTTATCACCCCACAGCCCCTGGCTCTGGTTGCCCATCATGGTCTGGATGGTGGTGCGGCTGAGAATGCGTACCCCGTTCAGCTCACCGCCGTTCAGGTACATCTGCAGAAAGGTGGCATAGTCTTTGGCCGTGCTGGACAGGCCGGCGCCACCGGAGAAAAATTTCTTTGCCCCTGATACGGGATATTCCGGATCGTAGAAGGTGACCGGATACCGGGCCCACTTGTTTCCGTCCTTTTGATGAATAGCCACCAGCCTTTTGGCTTTTGAAGACGGCAGGTAAAACCAGGTATCGTCCATGCCCAATGGGTCGAAAAGGCGCTTTCTCAAAAACTCATCAAATGGCATACCTGATATTACTTCGATAAAATACCCCAGCACATCCAGGCCTTCGCTGTAGGTCCAGCCTTCACCGGGACTGTGATGAAGGGGCAGTTTGGCCAGCTTTTTTACACTTTCTCCAATGGTCACATTTTCGGTGGTAAAGAGGTCGGTGATGCCTGCTTTGGCATACATCATCTGAAAACGTTCGTCGCCGTCGATCACCCCATAGCCCAAACCGGAGGTGTGGGTAAGCAGGTGGCGGACGGTTATTTCCCGGCTGGCGGGTGTTGTCGTATAGGTGGTGTCGCTGTATCGGAAGGAGTTCAATACCTGCGGGTCCTTAAATTCGGGGATGTATTTGGAGATGGGATCATCCAGTTGGAACTTCCCTTCTTCCCAAAGCATCATCACGGCCGTAGAGGTGATGGCCTTGGTCTGGGAGGCGATACGGAAGATATCGTCCGTTTTCATGGCCCTTCCGGAAGGAGCATCGGCCTGGCCGTATGCTTCGTGAAACACAATCTTGCCATTGCGAACCACCAGAGCCACCACACCGGGCACGTCACCTGAGCTGACGGCCTCTTTACACATCGCATCGATCCGACCCAGCCGTTCGGAAGACATGCCCACCGTTTCGGCCTTGGCCGGGGTTAGTGGAAGGGACTTTTTCGATGATTTGGTCTGGGCACCGGCGATAAGGGCCAGGGTGACAAAAAAGAGTGTAAATAGCTTTTTCATTGGAATGGAAAGGTTAATGTTTTCTCAAAGATAGGGTTTTGTTGAAAAGTAGCAAGTAATGAGTAGCAAGTAATGAGTAGCAAGTAACAAGACTTTACATTGTGGAAAAATAGAGACATGTTTTCCAATTTTTACATCAACTATACTGCATGCCTGAAAAGTAATAAATAATGAGTAGCAAGTAACAAGACTTTACATTGTGGAAAAATAGAGACGTGTCTTCCAATTTTTACATCAACTATACTGCATGCCTGAAAAGTAATAAGTAATGAGTAGCAAGTAACAAGACTAATTACTTAGTTTTTAATACGCAAGCAATGTAACTAATTTTTTAGTTGGATGGGAAGAACCAAGAGCCAAGAAGCACTGTTAACTGATCACTGTTAACTGTTAACTGATCAATCACCTTCCTCCTACCATCACATTCATCCCCCACGATTTTTGGCCCTCCACAATTACCAGGCGGTAAAGGCCTTCACTCAGGGAACGGACATCAAAACTAACAGCAATTCCTTCACTCCTTTGGTTCAGCACCTGTCGGCCTGTACCATCATATAAATACACTTCACGTCCGGCGGACCTGTCCCACCGAAGGTTCAATTCGGCATTTACGGGATTGGGGTAAACCTGAAGCCCCATGTCTTGCAGTCCATCCAGGCCCAGCACCTCGTTGATTACCAGTGTGGCCGTGGCACTGCCTGTATAGTTGGTTTCGTCCATGGTCACCAATACTTCATAAGTGCCCGGGGTCACCGGTGGGTTGGTGCTGCCATTGTAGGTAATGATATAATTCAAGCCGGACGGGTCTGTATTCACTACCGGTGTTTTTTGCGAACCATCATAGTTATGCTCCAAACCGGTAATAGTGATAGAGGCAGTCGCCGGTGTGACAGTCAGGGTGCCAAAAACATATTCAAAGTTGTAGCCATCATCAACCCCACCACCCGGTTCAATACCATAGCTCCCTGCGTCTGCCTGGCCGGTGGCAGTAGTAGAGACTGTAGGCAGGACATCCAGTACACTTTCATCGTCCCCGTTTACAAAACCGGTATAGCTGATCACGAAGGCCGGGTTGGGAGTACCATACATTTTGGTCACATCCGTCACCGTCACGGTCAGCAGGATTTTATCGGTTGTTCCATCACAATTATTGTCTTTTCCATCAGGGATCGAAGGGGCCCCCGGATACACATTGGAATCGGTGTCGTCACAATCATCGGAGGTGGCTGACTCTCCCGCACCCGGAGTAGCATTGGCCGAAGTCACCGTAGTTGTAGTGCCATAACCATCACCGTCCAGGTCTTCGTACCAGACATACTGACCGTCGCAATTGCTGTCAACGCCGGAACCGGCAACGTCTGCACCCCCAGGATTTATGGTAGCATCTCCATCATCGCAGTCTGTATTGTCCTGTACATAGCCAGCGGGTTGGGCACATTGCGTCAGGGTGGCAACAGTGTTATCTCCATATCCGTCATTGTCAGCATCGACAAACCAGACCGTGGCCGGGTGGAGTTGGGTGTTGGTATCGTCACAGTCATCGGACGTAGCAGATTCCCCTGTGCCCGGGGTAGCATTGGCCGATGCCACCGTGGTCGTAGTGCCATAGCCGTCACCGTCCAGGTCTTCATACCAGACATACTGGCCGTCACAATTGCTGTCCACTCCGGAGCCGGCAACGTCTGTCCTGACCGGGCTTATAGTGGCATCTCCATCATCGCAGTCTGTGTTGTCCAGCACGTGGCCGGCAGGTTGTGTACATTGGATCACTTTCGCTGCTGTAGCATCACCATAGCCATCATTGTCGATATCGGCATACCAGACCGTGGCCGAATGGAGTTGGGCGTTGGTATCGTCACAGTCATCAGAAGTGGCTGACTCGCCCGTACCCGGTGTTGCATTGGCTGACGTCACCGTAGTTGTAGTACCATAACCATCACCGTCCAGGTCCTCATACCAGACGTATTGGCCATCGCAATTGCTGTCCACTCCGGAACCGGCAACGTCTGTACCCCCAGGATTTCTGGTAGCATCTCCATCATCGCAGTCTGTATTGTCCAGTACATAGCCAGCGGGTTGTGTACATTGGGTCATTGTCGCTGCTGAAGCGGCACCATAGCCATCACCGTCTGTATCGGCATACCAGACCGTGGCCGGGTGGATTAGGGTATTGGTATCGTCGCAGTCATCAGATGTGGCCGATTCCCCTGAACCCGGGGTAGCATTGGCCGACGTCACCGTGGTCGTAGTACCATAACCATCTCCATCAAGGTCTTCGTACCAGACATACTGGCCGTCGCAATTGCTGTCCACTCCGGAACCGGCAACGTCTGTACCGACAGGATTAATAGTGGCATCACTATCATCGCAGTCTGTGTTGTCCAGTACGTGGCCGGCAGGTTGTGTACATTGGATCACTGTCGCTGCTGTAGCATCACCATAGCCATCATTGTCGGCATCGGCATACCAGACCGTGGCCGGATGGAGCTGGGTGTTGGTATCGTCACAGTCATCGGAGGTGGCTGACTCGCCCGTACCCGGTGTTGCATTGACCGAGGTCACTGTAGTTGCAGTACCATAACCGTCACCATCCAGGTCTTCGTACCAAACGTACTGGCCGTCACAGTTGCTGTCCACTCCTGAACCGACAACGTCTGTACCGACAGGGCTAATGGTGGCATCGCCATCATCACAGTCTGTATTGTCCAGTACGTGGCCTGTGGGTTGTGTACATTGGGTCAGGGTAGTTGCATTGTTATCTCCATAACCGTCGGCATCGGCATCAACATACCAGACCGTGGCCGGGTGGAGTTGGGTGTTGGTATCGTCACAGTCATCGGAGGTGGCCGACTCGCTCGTACCCGGGGTAGCATTGGACGATGTCACCGTAGTTGTAGTACCATAACCATCACCGTCCAGGTCCTCGTACCAGACGTATTGGCCATCGCAATTGCTGTCCACTCCGGAGCCGGCAACATCTGTTCCGACAGGATTACTAGTGGCATCACTATCATCGCAGTCTGTGTTGTCAATTACATAACCGGTGGGTTGGGCACATTGGGTCAGGGTGGCTGCTGTAGCATCGCCATAGCCGTCATTATCAGCATCGACATACCAGATTTTGGGATAAATTGAAGCATTGGAATCATCACAGTCATTTGAGGTAGCAGATTCCCCAGTACCCGGTGTAGCATTGGCCGACGTCACTGTGGTCGTGGTACCATAGCCGTCACCGTCCAGGTCTTCATACCAGATATATTGGCCATCACAATTACTGTCTGTTCCTGAACCAGCCACATCAGTACCTACCGGACTGATCGTTGCGTCCGTATCATCGCAATCGGTATTATCTAAGACATAACCTACAGGCTGGTCGCATTGAACTACCGAAACGGTATTGCTTCCATACCCATCATTGTCCGAATCCTGATACCAGGTTGAAGCGGCATTGATAGCTACGTTATTATCATCACAATCACATTCCAGGCCATACCCATCAGCATCTGTATCGGTTTGTGAAGGATTAGCTACTTCAGGGCAATTGTCTGCTTCATGTTTAATACCATCCTGATCGGGGTCTTCATTGTACATTGAAAAGAAGAGACTTGCTTTGTCTCCGGTAGTAACAAATTCTCCTCCTATATAAACCTTTTCTGCACTAGCGGTTACAACATTTATATTTCCATCAACACCAGACCCATAAGTATACCAATTAGTCCCATCCCATTTTGCTAAATATACAGTGTTAGGGTCATCATTTACCTGAAAAATACCTGCGACATAAAGATCGCCGCCCAGCATATCTATAGAATTAATGTTTGATATGTTTGATATGCCTGGAATATTGCTCCATTGGGTTCCATTCCAGGAAGATAGAGTCCATGTGCCATTTATATTTCCATAACAATATAGTATATTATCATTTCCATACACTTCAAGTGCTGATGTAGCGCCAGAAATTAAGATCCAGTTTGATCCGTCCCATTGCAGTAAGCTCTCAAAAACACCTGTACTAAGATTCTGGAAAATTCCTCCGACTACTATTGTATTTCCAAGTGTTGTAATTGAATTACCAAGGACAAACCCATAATCAGAACCAAATGTTCCCAATGGTTGCCAGGTGGAGCCGTCCCATTTAGCCACACCTTTTAACATTACACCGGTAGCATTGTTTTTTTCAAAACCACCAGTAGCATAAATCTCCCCATTTAACGCTGTAATATCAAAAACAGAACCACTCAAAGAACCCATAGTGCTCCAATTTGTTCCGTCCCATATTGAGGCAAAGGGATATTCCTTTCCACCAACCACGATATCATTTCCAGTTTTAATAATTGAATTTACAGTATGGCCTAATCCTGAACCTATTACACTCCATCCAGACCCGTTCCATTTCGCAAAATTATTAAATTGATCATCACCAATTTTTGTAAAGTCCCCTCCAATATAGACGTCAGAGCCATTTATTAATATATCGTTTATCACTCCATTGGGTCCATTATTAAACAGTCCTGAAAACGTGGACCAGTTCTGACCATCCAGAATAGCAATACTGTTTGCCGTAATGGATCCTATTTCACTAAAATCACCTCCTACATACAGTTTATTATTTATTTCTGTTAAAACAAAGACATTATTATCTATATTACTCCCCAATGTAGACCAGGACTGGCCTTTCCATACAGACAATGAATTTGTGATAGCTGTTGTTGATTCTTCCTGAAAACCAACAATTAAATCACCGTTAAGCATACACATTCCTGCAACAAGACTTTCGACCCCGTTTCCATAAGTAGACCAGCTTGTACCATCCCAAACCGCAATTCTGTTTGCTGCAGTACCTCCGGCATTTGTGAAATTTCCTCCAACTATTATATCATTCCCATTTTGAAGAATACTACTTGTATAATCATTTAGTCCTAAACCAAGAGAAGACCAGGATGTTCCATCCCAGGCAGCAATCCTGTTTGCAGGTGTTCCACCAACAGATGTGAAAGAGCCTACTACATATAACTTGTCAGATAATAAAATATCGTCAACCCCTCCTGAAAATTCCCCTGGTACACTCGTACCTACAGAGGACCAATTAACACCATCCCAGAAGGCGATTGCATTGGCTGATATACCATTTACTGTTGTGAAATTACCCCCTGCATAAAGCCCATCATTTGTGATTTCCAAGGCATATGTTAAATCATTCACTTCACCAATTACCTCCCAGCCAGTACCGTTCCAGCGCTGAATACCAAAATAATTTGTAGCTACATAAATAGTCCCGTCTTTGACTGCCAATGAAAACACACTCTTTCCTGCCATACCATCAAAAGTAGTCCAGGAAATACCGTCCCACTTGATCAGGCCGTTTGCCTTTTGTCCCGCGAAGTATGTGAAATTCCCGGCAAAATAAATATCATTTCCATCGACAACAATTTCTGTCACCTGTCCATTGGCCCCTTTTATATCGTACTCTGTTAACCAGTAATTATCAAAATTCTGGGCCTTTAATATTAACGCCGGAAATAAGTTCAGAAAAAAAATCAAAAGAAGATAAAACCTGAAAAATGGCTTTTTACTTACAATAGAATGTTGATGTGCATTCACCATTTTCAATCCTCCTAATTTCCCTGTTACCCCTCTATTTCCGGATATGATCTTTATAGAATGTAACATTCTTATTGTAATATTTAGCATTTTTATCAACATTTTCATCAAATCCTATCAACTTCCGAAAGATACATCAGTAAATAATAAATCACAACCCCAAAAGTAGTATAAAAAACACCTGAAAGTAGTGAAAATTATCCCCGATCAATATTTACAAAAACCAGGACTTTCATGTATGATCAGTCCTTAACCCTTCTCAGAGAATGATCATTTACCTCTCCGCGGGCTTTGTGCCTTCTTCGTGTACGTTGTGGTTAATAAAGCGGTAGGAAATAAGTGGTAGGTGGGTGTTCAGATTATTCTGGGCCAGTAAAATGTTCTTTCTCCCTGGGCTATTGAAATCACAGACCTGCCTTTACTGCAAGCAAGTCTATTCATTGGATTACGGAATTACACTGTTAACTGCAGTTTCTCCTCTTTCTCCCCGGTTGTATCACCCCTTCGGGGTTTAGGTTTTTCCTTAATCCGTGCCTATCAACATTTCACTCCTACGGGCTATAAGGTTTCACTTATGGCCTTCAGCACTCTTTCTGACCTCTGACTGATTAGTATATAGTAACAAGTAGTAAGTAACAAGACTATACAAAGTAGTAAAACATTGAGGTCCTGCCCCGAATATCACCAAAAACCAGACTTCTCCAGCGAAGACGGAACTGCCTGATTAGTAATAAGTAACAAGTAGTGAGTAACAAGACTATACGAAGTGTAAAAGCCGGAGGTATTTCGTCCATTTTTTACCGGAACTTCACTGCCGACTGCTGACTGTCCCGCTTCGGGCTTCCGGCTTCCACCTACTATACTGCCCCACAGGCCATTCGTGCCACGAGTGTAGTATCTTATAAAACAGAAAACCAGTAATTCTGCATTCACATATTCTTCAATCCAAAAGTTCTACTCTCGGATCAATTCGTGGCACGAAGACCAGCTTCAGGCTACTATACTGCCGACTATGTAGACTGAAAACTGTACCTTCCAAAAAAATACAGCCTCTTGCATTTACGTTCGTTTTTACGTACGTTTGTATATATGAAAACATTGTCCATTACCGAGGCACGTAATAACATCTATAAGCTTATTGACCAGGCAGCAGAGTCGCATGAACCGGTCCAGATTACCGGTAAAAGAAACAACGCTGTTTTGGTCAGTGAGGAGGACTGGCGTGCTATCCAGGAGACGCTCTACCTCACAAGCATACCCGGCATGAGGAAATCGATTATAGAGGGGCTGAATACTCCACTCGATCACACCGCTGAAGCCCCGGGTTGGTGAGTAATTATAAGCTGGTTTATACAAAACAGGCCCAAAAAGATGCCAAAAAAATATCCTCATCAGGGCTAAAAGATAAAGTGCTGGTTTTATTGGATATTATTAAAAAAGACCCTTTTCAACCCTTTCCTCCCTTCGAAAAACTGGTGGGTGATCTGAGTGGTGCATATTCCCGCAGAATAAATATTCAACACCGTCTCGTGTATCAGGTACTGGAAGATGAAAAGACCGTAAAGGTCATCAGGATGTGGACGCATTATGAATAGATTTTAGTAGTGAGTAGTAAGTAACAAGGCTATACGAAGTGTAAAATCCAGAGGTATTTCGTCCATTTTTTACCGGAACTTCACTGCCGACTGCTGACTGTCCCGCTCCTGCGGGAGACTGCCCACCGGTTAGTGAGATCCTTCCCGTTGGTAAGCATGACGTTTTAAATTGGGGTTTATCCTCCCCCTTACTGCAGACTGCAAACTTTGCCGACTGCTGACTGTACCGCTTCGGACTTCGAGCTTCCACCTACTATACTGCCCCACAGGCCATTCGTGCCACGAGTGTAGTATCTGACAAAACAGAAAACCAGTAATTCTGCATGCACATATTCTTCAATCCAAAAGTTCTACTCTCGGATCAATTCGTGGCACGAAGACCAGCTTCAGGCTACTATACTGCCGACTATGCCAGCTGGAGACTGGAGACTGTTGACTTCCAGCTAATAAACACACTCCTCCTTCCGATCTTTCACATAATACGGCTTATAATTCTTCGCTTTTTTGTCCATGCAGCCGCAGAGGTTGAGGAGTTCTATGTTTTTGAAATCGATGGGATGACTCTCGGCCTGGAGGGCGATATACCCCTCTTTCAAAGTGGTGCCGGCCATGGATATCCACTTTTCCTTGTCACGCACAATGCCAAAATTGTCAAAGTCGCGGCCTTCCTGCTTCAGGTTGGTAAAACCACCCCCGATCTGCGGTTTCTGAAACTGCAATACCGTGTCCCCTTCTACAATATGGGTGATGGACTCGTCGCCCAGCACCACCATTTCCACATGCACCCACTGGTCGCCATAGTAGGTTTTGGAGGTAGAGTTGATGCAATGGCTGTAGTTGACCTCCCCGTCCATTTCCACCGCCGTGCCGGGAGTACATACGTTGGCCGTGGTGCGCTCCTCCCCTTCTTTTAGTCCGCCAAGCAGTTGCAACTCCACCGACACCGGGAAGCCCTGGTGGGGTTCGTTACTCTCCGCCGATTGACTGTGGACCATCACGCCGCTGTTGCGTACATTCCAGGAAGCGCCGCCTTTGAGTTGTTCGCCGGTAAAACGGTAATCAAACCGGAGCTTGTAATAGGAAAAAGGTTTCTTGTAGTACATATGACCGAAGGCGTCGTTGAATTCCTCATACTTGTCGTACATGATCCTGATCATCCCGTCTTCCACCCGGAAGGTCTCGTTGTAATTATCGTTAAGGGCATACCCGGCAATTTTGATGTCCCAACCGTCGAGGTCTTTTCCGTTGAAGAGGGAGAGCCATTCTTCCTGATCGTTGAGGGAGGATTGGTCTTTATTTGTAGAACAGGAAAACAACAAGGTAAGAAATAAAAAAACGAAAGGATTTCTTTTCATGGCAAGGGATATTTTAGATCAAAATTTGTGCGCAAGATAGGGAGTAAAAGAGGAAAGTGATTATAAAATTTAGTGGAAAGACAGGTTCTCATCGGGAGACATGGGCCATCGGGGGCAGGGCTGTGATTTCTGTAATGAAAATGATATTCATGATGCTAATCGGGCGGCCCCTCCTCATCCACCATAACTAATCTGTTGTAGGCCGGTGCAAACTTTTATTATACCACAGATATTCCGGATTTTTACAGATTATCATTTTGAACACGCTATTCGTCACCACTACCTACTATCGTATTTCTGAAAAAAGTAATAACTCAGTACACCATATTTTCCTGATGTCTTCCGAATCATTTTAAAATGTAAACGGGCCATTTCCTCCAAAAATTCCGGTTCCAGCAATTTCAGGTGTCCACAATCTTTATGCTTTTGTCCTTTTTTTTCACCCATGCGCTCCATGACGACCAACATGCCATTCTCTCCAAGGCTTTTATGGATATCGTTGATAATAGTTTCAGGACTGGTCAGTTCATGATAAACATTTAAACACTGGCCACTCTTTCGCCTTTTTGCACACCCAGAGGCTTTCCGTAATCCAGATAGGTAGAATACATGGCCTGATAGTCTTTAGCCACAAAACCACATGACTTTGTCTGGTCATTTCGCTTTTTCTGACCATAGGAAGAACCAGACAAAAAGAAAACCACGCATAAATAAGTTAACAACCGCAAAATAGTCATAGAGAAGCCCTTTTCTCAGGATGTTGTACCGCTAAGCTACCAAAAATAACCAAACACATCCCCACCATCACCGAAACATCGGCCATATTAAAAATGCCGGTTTGAAATATCCCAAAATCA
>JAOUKJ010000609.1 GCA_029882675.1 Cyclobacteriaceae bacterium | reverse complement strand
CCCGGGGCCTTATGCCATCACGACCTCTTCCTCGGACAACTTACTTCGGGGGAAAAGGCCGGCCTACAGCCCGACCTGCTCATCACCTTTGGCGACTCGATCATTTCAAAGCAACTCAAATTATTTTTACGGGAATGTCCGCCAAAAAAACATGTGCATATCCAGCCGCACGGAGATGTCGCCGATCCGTTTCAATCACTCACCCACATTGTCAGGGCTTTACCAGCGCAGCTATTCTCTGCCCTTCACGGCAGCAGAAATGAAGAAACATTTCAAAAGGCATGGAACAATCCTGAAACAAAATCAGGGACACTCATCAATAAATTTCTTACTAAGGGATCGTTTGGCGAATTCAGGGCTCTGGGGAAGGTTATGGAAGCAATACCGGCCGGATGGTGTACACACCTGGCCAATAGCATGGCTGTACGTTATGCTAACTTCCTGCCTTTTGGCAACGGACTGTCTGTCTGGTGCAACCGGGGCACCAGCGGTATTGATGGGTCCAACAGCACTGCCATGGGGCACGCGATGGCCAACGGAAAAGAAAACCTGCTGATAACCGGGGATATGGCCTTTCTGTACGACCGCAATGCTTTCTGGCATCGGCATGTGCCCACGAACCTGAAGGTCATCGTCCTTAACAATGACGGAGGGGGTATATTCCGCATGATACCCGGACCGGCCGCGCTGCCCGAACTGGAAACGTTTTTTGAAACACCCCATGGTTTCACGGCCCAAAACACAGCCAGGGAAGCGGGATTTCAATATTTCACCGTCCAAAATGTTGATGAGTTAAATCGTGCCCTTCCCCGCTTTTTTAATGAAAAAAACAGGGCCATCATGGAAATTTTTTCTGATAGATTGGAAAACACAACTATCTTTGCCACACTAAAAAAAGAGATCAAAGAAGCATTAAAATAAATACCATCATGCACAGAAACTGGACAGCCCTAAAGGAATACGAAGATATCAAATTTGATTTTTTTGAAGGAATAGCCAAGGTTACCATCAACAGACCGGAGGTTTATAATGCCTTCCGCCCGAAAACAGTGATGGAAATGCTCGATGCCTTTGACCAATGTCGGGAAAATCCAGACATATTCACCGTGGTACTCACCGGCATTGGAGACAAAGCCTTTTGCAGCGGTGGAGACCAAAATGTAAAAGGGGTGGGCGGATATGTTGATGACTCAGGTGTACCCCGTCTCAATGTCCTTGACCTCCATAAGAAAATACGTTCCCTTCCCAAGCCCGTCATTGCTATGGTGAATGGCTACGCTATTGGCGGTGGTCATGTGCTCCATGTGGTCTGCGACCTGACTATTGCCTCTGATAATGCCCGATTTGGACAGACCGGCCCCAAGGTAGGCAGTTTCGACGCCGGCTTCGGGTCTTCATACCTGGCCCGTCATGTAGGTCAGAAAAAAGCCCGTGAAATCTGGTTTCTCTGCCAGCAATACACGGCTGCTGAGGCTGAAACAATGGGGATGGTAAACAAGGTGGTTCCTTTGGAACAGTTGGAAGACACCGTGGTGGAATGGTGTCAAATCATGATGCAGCGCAGCCCCATGGCCTTGCGGATGATCAAGCGGGGATTGAATGCCGAATTGGACGGCCAGGCAGGTATTATGGAGATGGCCGGCGATGCTACGCTGATGTTTTATCTAATGGAAGAGGCACAAGAAGGTAAGAATGCCTTTCTGGAAAAGCGGGATCCGGACTTTAAGCAATTCCCAAGGTTTCCGTAGTTATTTTTGACGTTTTAATTTTCGGCAAGCCCTACTTATACAATCATTGCCTCAAAATGAGCTCATCCTCATGCAATGATTGTATAAGGATATGACCTATGATTTAAACCTATATGAAATTATACGGTAATCAGATCCCGGTTTTATTTTGCTTAAAAACACATTATTTAGCTCTTCAAGTCAAAACAACACACTTTACAGCAGTATAATCAATTACAAAAATATTTTAAATTATTTGCTACATAATTGTTATGTATTACTTAATTGATAAACATAACTTTGACTCATAATTAATTCTATTTACAATTAAATTTAATTACATTATGAAAAAATTAATAATATTTTTGTGCATGAGTATGGCCATTTCTCTTGTCGCTTTTGCCGGCAAGGGAAATGATCCAGGGAAAAACACCGACAGTAATGCAAAATTCGCTGTGGTGGATCAAGGTAAATCGATGGTTAAATTCTGTTACACCAATGACCTCCAATCCAAAGTAAAATTCACCCTACTTGATGAAAAAGGTCATACACTCTTAATCCGGATTGTGAAAAACACAGAGGGGTTTATGCAGAATTTTAACTTCGGCGCACTTCCGGATGGCAAGTACGTTTTAAAGATCATCGATGATCAGGGTACAATCATTCAGGAAGTGAATCACAAAAGAATTACACCTGTTAAAGCAGATGTTTTGACTACACTTCTCAACGATGGATCACCAGACAGGTACAGATTATCCGTTTACAGTCAAAATGACAATCCAATATCTATTGGAATTTATAATCGCCTCAATAAATTAGTATATGAGGACAAAGTTTCTTCAACCAATGCCTTTGGACGCGTTTACGATCTTTCACAAGTATTGACAGGACCCTTCTCTTTCAGAATTTCCAATGGAGAAACCACAAAGTTTATCACAATAAATTGAATTAATTTAGTCCTTTTTGTTCTTACTAAAGTGTATTTTTGATTGACAT
>JAOUKJ010000607.1 GCA_029882675.1 Cyclobacteriaceae bacterium | reverse complement strand
ACCTGCGAATGGGAAACAGCGGCTAATCAATTCAGAAAAAAAATAACCCGGGCCGTTACATTTCGGATTGGGGTTGCACTAAGCAATAAAGAAGGCGCATTACCAAAAATGATCCAGCCGATCAACATGGGATTGGGAGCACCTTTGGGCAGTGGTCAACAATATATGAGCTGGATACATTATGAAGATGTGGCAAATGCTTTTCTGTACGCCCTTGATAATAACCTGGACGGTCCTTATAACCTTACTGCACCCCTCCCGGTGACAAATAAAGAACTTACCCGTACAATTGCGAAAATGTTAAATAAACCTTTTTTCGTGCCACGTATACCCTCCCTTCTACTGCATCTTGTCCTGGGAGAAATGGCTACTGCAGTGACAGCAAACACACGAGCATCCTCGGAAAAACTGGCATCAACGGGATTTGAGTTTAAATATCCCGACCTCCAATCCACGCTTACCCATCTGCTGTTCAATAATAATCATTTTTAAAACAAGGTGTACAATCCCAGTAAATAACCCGTCCATAAATTGTGTATTATAACAAAAATTATCATTATTTGCTAAACTTTTCATCGCAGACGACGTATACTAGCTAACATACTATTTAAATGACCCCTGTTAAAATCTGTATTGTAGGTTTTTTTATTGCAATGTTTTGCAATTCATATCTGGGTTTTGCTCAGGAGGAAGACTTATACCTGCGCGATAAATTCGAGAAAGAACAAAAGTCATCTGAAAAGGCAAAAGTCACAGAATTCACTCCCCTCAACAGATATCCCCATGCTTCAGGTGAAGTTCCACCGGAAGAAGGCGAATGGGTACGGGAAACAGAAATGGACTCGGGAGCATTTAATACCATTACACCGATTGAATTGCCTGCTTATTCCCCGGGTATTGTAACTGAAACCGATACGCAATCAGCCCCAGAAATTAATCCGGCTATTGAAAGCCACGAAGAAACGGAAGAAAGTATACTTTCGTTTAATTTTTTGTATTACCTGATTCAGAAATTCAAAGCATCAGAAGTGATCGATTAATAATGTGCCGGATATCAATGGACTAATGGTGTAATAAGTCACACATTCCAGGATACCCTGCGGGTTTTGATTGAAGGGTTCATTCAAAAAAAATCCCGTTACTTTTATTACTACCCTAAACCGTATATCCTTTCTTTCGCTGAAAAAATGGCCTCAACACGGCCTGGTCGAAAATAAACATGGCCAACACAAAGGATATAAACAACAAAACACGACCAATCATTTTAACATTAATCACTTGCTTTAGCCAATCCATACTGATGGAATTATTCAACAGGGTATATTCTTCGGGTAACGTGGCTAATTCCAATGCCGGCAAACGGCCCATATAGAGCATGGTAATTAAAAGGCAAAGCAAAACGCCGACAAACAATATCAAACCCTGCCATGAGAATGGTGAATTCACAGGCACCAACGCCACCTGATCCATCACCCGGCTTGTAAAGTGGGGCCCCGGCGACTCCAAAGGCAAGGATGCAATTTCTTCATGTGTTTCTTTCAGACTGTTGTAAACCGCCTGCAATTCAGGGTTAGCTTGGATTTCTTTCAGCAAAATGTTTTTCTTTTCATCAGAAAGTTTGCCATCCAGCAAATCAAGTATTTGTCCGGTATATCTGTCTGTGTTCATCACTACAAATTTAGTACTTCTTCTTTTAAAATATGTCTGAGTACCTCGCCCAATTTTTTTCTTGCCCGGAATAATTTCACTTTGGCTGTGCTTACTTTCAATGATGTAATACTGGAAATTTCTTCCATACTGAGGTCTTTAAAATAAAACAGTGTAATGAGCATGGCCTCCTCCTGGCTTAAGCTGTCAATAGCCTGTCGTACAAATCGCTTTTTATCACCATATTCAACGCTGTCCCTAATATCATCCGCCTTATTATCACTAATTTTAATAATATCAATATTTTCATGTTTCTTCCATTTCCTGCGATAAGAAATAGCCGTGTTACATGCAATCCGGTATATCCATGTGGAGAACTTCGCCTCCTTTTTAAACAAGGCCAACGACTTATAGGCTTTTATAAAAGTATCCTGCGCTGCTTCTTCAGCCTCTGCCTTATTTTTAAGGATGCGCAAGGCCAGGGTATAGACATAATCCTGATACCGCTCCACCAGGCCTTTAAATAAGTCCTTTTCTCCGGACAATACCCGGGCGATAATATCAATATCAGTTAACTGATCCACATCCATGAGACGTCATCTTATACGTGCTGGTTACAAAAGTTAAGCATTTTTAATGACAATTGTAACCTCCCTGAAACATATTGCGTCAAAAGGGCGAACATTATTCAACAAAAGGTAAAATTATGAACGAGGAAATGATTGCCATTTTTGGCTCACTGTTTGTAGCACCAATCGCAATTGTAGTGATGGTGATCTACCTCCGCAGGTATTCTAACATGGAAAAAATGAAAGCCATTGAAAGCGGAGCAAATCTGGGGGATTTGAAGTTTAAAAGCGAAACAGGAAAATTTGTCACCCTGCGTTTTGCATTACTGATGATCGGAATGGGATTCGGTTTTTTATTCGGAACCATCCTCGATAAGGCTTTCCATTTTGACGAGGTGGGATATTTTGCCTGTTTATTTATTTTTGGAGGTGCCGGATTATTTGCGGCCTACCTTATTGAAGAAAAGAAAAGCAAGGAAAAAGAGGAGGGTATCTCAAAAGATTAAAACATTTTGAGA
>JAOUKJ010000608.1 GCA_029882675.1 Cyclobacteriaceae bacterium | reverse complement strand
AACAGTATTGCGCGTGAGCTTATAGGGCGCCCAGGTGTATGTGTCCATTACGGCGGTTTCACCGGCAATAAAGCCACTAGGGAATCGGGTACCTGCTGCTGTAGGCAGCATCTTTTTCATCACATAGCGAATTGATTGTTCCGGAGAAAGGGCTACTTCATCAGTCGTTATTTCATTTTCTACCACCACTATGTGAGCAAGCGCCTCGCCGGGCAGATCATTGATGGCATGAAGCACCGGAGATATTTCGATAATGCCATTACTGGTGTTTATCCCTATATCAATGGTCATGTCTGCCAGATCCAGGGTACGGGTACCAAAAGTCGCCTTACCCCATTGTGTCCAGAGGCCATCGGCCAGGGCTTCCTGGCCGTCCATACGAACCCTTGGCACCTGGTTGATTCCGTAATAAATGGCTCTTGCCCCGGTCTGAGAAGTGTTTTCAAGATATACGGGATCCGATTGATCAGGGAAACCTGTTCGGTAGTTGACCAGCACGGCATTATTTCCCGCGATATCATCCATAAAATCACTCAGTTTGGTATTCTGTGTATTTGTCTCTGCGGATCCCTGATTGGTGAAATGTTCAACGAGCACCTTTCGTGTCCTATTACCAATAAACAGGTTATCAATCGCAAATCCATTCAGTGCATTCTTGAGGATATCCGCACTTGCAAAGGCAAACCGGAAGATCACATTTTGCTTTCCTGCTACGGAATCCAGTACTGCTTTTGCCAACAACCATTCTCCGCTTTCACCGTTCCAGCCGAACTGGTTAAATTCCTGACCTCCGGGCACTGATGATATCCCGGTTGCTGTGTACCAGTTCACGCCCTCATTATTAGTGCCTATGGCCTCCCATTTTGTGTTGGCATTGAGAAGGGTGTCGGTGGTGTATTGAAGGACCAGGCCATCGGATAGCTGGCTTTGGAAGTACAAGTCAAGGGTCATCATGGGTTTATCCATCGCGGTGAAGTTATAGGCCGGGCTATACAGATACGCATCATCCTGAGCCGGATAGGCGGGGAATGATTTTTTGTTAAGCTTCGTCATCCAGATGTTTCCGTTTTCGGCCTTATAATCCGAAAACCCGGTAGGCTGGCCATGTTCCCAGGTGGTACCTGATGTTCCATCGCTTGCCACACTTACCCATCCGCCGGTGCTGCTGAAATCTTCGAGAACGGTGCCTGTAAGTTCCCTTTTCTCAACAAAGATAAAATCCCTGGGTTTTTCGGCCGGACAATCGTTTTCACTGATAAGCATGAGGGCAACATTGTACACACCGGGATCAGGCAAAGCAAAATTGAAATTCAGTCCGGTATTGATCGTATTGTCATTCAGTATTTTGCCCTTGTCATCTTTGATGGTCCAGTAGGCGCCTTTTGGATTTTTAATACCTGTAGTGTCTCCACGGAACTCAACGGGCCCTCCATTGAGGATTTGTGTGTTGAGGGTGAAATCAAAACTGCTCAGTTTTTCAAAAATAACAGGTGTGGCATCACTGATGCAGCTGTTGATGGTTTGTGATAAGAAATAGGTATTTACCCCATTTGTCAGGTCGGCAAAAGCAGGCAGGAATACCGGTTTGGTTTCCAGGGGATCACCACTCAGGTTTACATTGTCGTACCAGCCAACATCGGCAGTTTGGGTTGTGCCTACCTCGTCAGGGCCGGATACACGGTTGGTGATTTCAGCGGGATCCACCTTGTCGATCACACAAACGATGTCGCCTGTAGAGACGGGCGTAAGTACCGTAGGCGTGGGCGGTTGTGCATAAACCTTAATGGTTTTACTTCTGGTGTTATCTACGGTCAATGCCCCGTCACTGGCGGGTGTGCCTTCTTTGTAGGTATAGTAAATAGTAATATTTTCCGGTTTTACCAGGTCATTGATCACAATTTGAGCCGGATCAAATTTCCAGATACCTGTAGCGTCTTTAAACACCGTTGTCGTACCGTTGATGGAATCATAATTGGAGGTGAAGAAAAACTCAGTACCCGGCAATTGAGAAATGTTGTGGTTGGGTGCCAGGGTGATCAGCCCGGTATAGTCACAGGACTTGAATATGCCGTCCTGGGCATTTTTCACTTCAAAGCCTACGCTGATATCTCCCTGCACATCAAAATCGATTTCAGGACGGAGGAAGACTTCTGTCACCTGCGAACGATTTTGTGGTTCGATAAGGAAAGGATTGGTAAATTCATAGAATATCTCAACAACGATGGACGTCTGGTTATTGGCAATATCAACTTTTGTTGAAGCTTCAGTGGGATCGAAATAATACTGTAACGAGCCAGGACTTGTTTCATTAAGCCCGTAACCTCCACCTGCAGGTATTTCAGTAGTACTACCTTTCACTTTCAGGAACATCCGGAGCAGCGTCTCATTGGCTTCCAACGTGGGTACAAGGACGGCCGTCAGTGAGTCATATTCCCGGTATTCGATGTCCAGATTACCAATGAGGCTGTTGGCGTCAAAAACGTTGAAGTCGGCCGTGCCGGTGGTCAGGCAGGCGAGATTACCGGGGAAGCCATAATCTTGGTAGAAATTGTAGTTGACCGTATGATTTCCCAGCGGCAGTCCATTGGAGCTGAAGTAATACCGGTCGTTGTTTAGGTCAACCGTTTCGTCAAACACTTTTTGCACTCCACTGCCAAAGAACCGGACATAGGGCGTAGTGCCTTCAAGCCCTTCGGGGATGATCGCGTCAACATCGTCGCGTAAAACCAGGCGG
>JAOUKJ010000088.1 GCA_029882675.1 Cyclobacteriaceae bacterium | reverse complement strand
TGGCTTCTTCAGGTGTGATAATCTGATACCCATTTTCCGGACTTCCGCAACCGCATGTACTGCACATCTTTATTTACGTTTAATATTCAATACTGATAGACTTGATCTTTAGTTCTTTCCCTTTAATAATATCTTTAAAATAACTACCACATGAAGGGCAGGGATCAAAGCGATTATTAAGGAAATAGCTGTGTTTACATTCCAGGCAAAGTGCTTCAGCCGGTACGTTTTCAATGATCCTTTCAGCGGTTGCCAGAACGGTATTTATTTTGGCCTGTTCCCATGCAAAGTCCAGCGCTGAGGGTTCAATCCCGGCCAGGCCGCCTATTTCCAGATTTATTCTGGACACTTTTTTTGCGCCTGCCTTCATCACTTCTTTTTCAGCAATGTCTAAAATACTCAGTGTCACGGAAAGTTCATGCATGGGCTTTTAATCCCCGACAGATTGTTTTTTTTGGTATAGCCTATAAATCCCAAAAAGGACAACTCCCAAAAGGATGAACAGTATAGCATGAACAGGCGACAACAGGTGATGTTGTAGCGCACTGCCTTCTACTCCATGGCCGGGGTGGGCCGCCGCGAACAATGGTAAAACCGATAACAGGGTTATGATCCATACTTTTTTCAAACAAAAAATTTCCAATTTCATATCTTAAAATTTTATGTTAATAATATTTAAGTTCAAATTCCTCATTAATATGATCAATAAATATGACATAAATCAGTATAAATACTGATTTATGTCACCAGTTATGGGTAGAATAATGAAGAACTTACTATTGATATAGAAATTGACATCATACACCCTTTAACATAAACACCTGATAGTTATGACAAAACAGGCCAATACACTTTATCAGGAGATCAGGCAAAAGGGTTATTCCAGACGTGACTTTATGAAATTCTGTTCTACGATGGCTGCCTTTATCGGTATTGAGGCCCATGGTATTGGCAGAGTAGCTCATGCACTGGAAACCAAACCCCGACCTCCCGTAGTCTGGATGCACTTCCAGGAATGCACTTGTTGCAGTGAATCCTTCATCAGGTCTTCTCACCCCATTGTGGCAGATATCCTGTTGGATAACATTTCATTGAATTATACCGAAACATTGCAGGCCGCTTCCGGGCATATGGCCGAGAAATCACTGCATGATACCATAACCAACCACCACGGAGAGTATATATTACTGGTAGAGGGTTCTGTTCCTACCGGTGATCAGGAATATTGCTGTTGTATTGGCGGACGTTCGGCGCTGGATATTTTAAAAGAAGTGGCAGAAGGCGCTAAAGCCATCATTGCCTGGGGCAGCTGTGCAAGTAATGGTTGTGTACAGGCGGCCAGTCCAAACCCGACTTCGGCAACACCCATCCATAAAATAATTAAGGGGAAACCCATTGTAAAGGTGCCAGGATGCCCTCCTATTGGAGAAGTGATGGCCGGTGTGATTGTCCATGTTCTCACTTTTGACAGGTTGCCCGAGCTTGACTCCTCCGGAAGGCCAAAGGCATTTTATTCCCGCAGAATACACGACACCTGCTATCGCAGGCCAAATTATGATGCCGGCTTATTTGTCGAGAGCTTTGATGATGCTAATGCTAAAAAAGGTTACTGTCTGTATAAAATGGGCTGCCGTGGCCCGGTGACCTATAATGCCTGTGGGGTAACACGATGGAACAACGGTGTTGGATTCCCTATTCAGGCCGGTCATGGTTGTATTGGTTGTAGTGAGGCCAATTTCTGGGATAATGGGCCTTTTTACCGACACCTGGCTTCTTTCCCGGGCTTTGGTATTGAATCAACTGCCGATAAGGTAGGACTCGTGGCAACAGGAGCTACTGCTGTCGCCATTGCCGCGCATGCTACACTTTCCACAATAAGACAACGCAAAAATGTCCAGGAAAAGGTGGATGAATCGAAAGCGGAATTTGAGCAAAATTAATTCCAACAGACAAAAGTTATGAATCATGAGCGAAAGAATAGTTATTGACCCTATTACACGTATTGAAGGCCACCTGAGGGTAGAAGTGGAAATACAGGACGGGAAGGTGGTTGATGCCTATAGTTCAGGAACCATGGTCAGGCTGTTGGAAGAAATTGTGAAAGGAAGAGACCCCCGGGATATCTGGGCCTATACCAGCCGTGCATGTGGCGTCTGTACCACCGTGCATTCCCTTTCATCGGTACGAGCCGTGGAGGATGCCCTGGATATCATTGTGCCTCCAAATGCAGAATTGGTTCGGAACCTGATGTTTTGCGCCCAGTATCTTCAGGATCATGTGGTGCACTTTTATCATTTGCATGCCCTTGACTGGGTAGATATCGTTAATGCCTTAAAGGCTGACCCGGAACAGGCTTCGCAAATAGCGCGGAGCATATCCAATTATCCGAAGAGTTCGCCCAGGTACTTCTCTGACCTTCAAAAGCGCCTTACATCCTTTGTGGATAGTGGCCAGTTGGGGATATTTGCAAATGGCTACTGGGGGCACAAGGCTTATAAACTGCCTGCCGAGATTAATTTGATTGCGGTGGCTCATTACCTGGAAGCATTGGAGTGGCAGAAGGAGATTATAAAAGTCCACACCATCTTTGGTGGTAAAAACCCACACCCCCATTATCTGGTGGGAGGTATGGCCTGTTCGGTGAATATCAATGAAGTAAATGCAATCAACGCTGAGCGGCTCGCCCATGTGGGAACCCTCTTTAAGGAAGCCAAACGATTTATAGAACAGGTGTACATACCCGATGTGCTTGCAGTAGCGCCCTATTATCTGGATTGGGGCGCGATAGGTGGCGGCTTGGAAAACTATATGGCCTATGGTGATTTGCCGACCAACGGTGTGCGGGATATTTCCAGTTTTAAATTTCCAAGGGGTGTGATCATCGGTAGAAACCTCAGTGAGGTAAAGGATATTGATGCTAAGGATGAGGAGCAGTTTAAAGAGTTTATTTCGCATTCCTGGTATGCCTATTCCGATGGCGACCAGGTGGGTAAATTTCCCTGGTATGGTGAGACAAAAATGAATTTTACGGGACCCAACCCCCCTTATGACCAATTAAATGTAGAGGGAAAATACAGTTGGGTGAAAACCCCACGCTGGAATGGGTACCCCATGGAGGTTGGCCCATTGGCGCGTATGCTGGTGGGTTATGCCTCCGGAAGGGATGAGTTTAAGGACATTGTTGATAGTACATTACAAAAACTTAATGTGCCTGTAGATGCTTTGTTTTCCACCCTTGGCCGCACAGCCGCCAGGGCCCTGGAAACGCAACTCGTAGCCAACTGGTCTATGGAGTTCTTTGACCAACTGATCAGCAATATAAAAAATGGTGACGAACGGATGGCCAATACCGAACGATGGGATCCTGAAACATGGCCGCTAGAAGCCCGGGGAGTAGGTATGACGGAAGCACCACGCGGTGCACTGGCCCACTGGATTGTGATTAAAGATGGAAAAACTGATAACTACCAATTGGTTGTGCCGTCAACATGGAACTCTTCGCCCAGAGATCCCGAAGGTCAGATGTCCGCGTATGAAGCCTCATTGATTGGTACACCGGTGGAAGACCCGGAACAGCCTGTGGAGATCATCCGGACGATTCATTCATTTGATCCCTGTATGGCTTGTGCCGTACACCTGTATGATGAAAAAGGAAAATATGTACATCAGGTAAACACTTTTTGAGAAATTAAAATAGTTTGATGATGACCCAAACAACAACAAGAATGATGAAATGGGATAATATGCGTAGGGTATATGTGTACTCTGTGCCTACGCGTATCTTTCATTGGTTGAATGTGTTGGCGATTCTGACGCTTATCCTTACGGGATACGTCATCGGCAACCCGCCCGCTTTGATGTCCAATAAAGAGGCATCGTTTGGTTATTGGTTTGGAACCATTCGGTTTATTCACTTTGTGGCAGCGATAATCTTTGTTTTAAATTTTATTTTCAGGATATACATCAGTTTTGCCGGCAATAAGTATGAAAACTGGAGGAGTTTTTTACCTGTGAGTAAAAGATTCTGGAAGAGTTTCTGGCAGGCACTCAAACTGGATATCTTTCAAATGAAAGGAAAAGAAATGATCATCATAGGACATAATCCACTGGCCAGCTTTACCTACTTCATTTTATTTATCGTTTTTATTTTTCAGATAATTTCCGGATTTGGCATGTATGCAGCAATGAGCGATAAAGCTATTTATCAGGCTTTTGTATGGATCGTGCCATTAATGGGAGGGGATGCTGCTGTTCGTTTTTGGCACCATATGGCTACCTGGTTTTTTGTTATCTTTTCTATGTTTCACGTTTATCTGGTCTTTTATCATGATAGCGTTGAAGGCAGGGGAATGCTTTCATCAATGGCCGGCGGTTGGAAATTCTTTAAAAAGGATATTTATTTAAAAAAAGAAAATTAATCTTAGCCTGAATATACAACTTAAATAATATTGTAACTAAATGATTGATAATCACCCTGAAAAAAGAAATACGCTTATATTAGGTATTGGGAATTTATTGATGGGCGATGAGGGAATAGGGGTGCATGTCGTTCGGGAACTGGAAAATAAACAGAAAAACTTACAAGCAGATATTATTGACGGAGGAACCGGGGGGTTTCATCTGTTGTCACTTTTTGAAGAATATAAATACATCATTATGGTTGATGCCACGATGGATGGCCAGCCGGAAGGTACAATTAGCCTGATCGAACCTCGTTTTTCGTCCGATTTTCCCCGTGCCCTTACAGCACATGACATCGGTTTAAAAGACCTGGTAGAGTCGGCTATTATTTTGGGAAAATTACCTAAAATTTACCTAATCACAGTTTCTATCACTGAAATCCAGTTGATGAAAATGGTTCTTTCTAAAAATGTGAAGGCATCCATACCCGAAGTTTTTAAAAAAATAACCAATATCTTACAAGGCCTGAATGGATCAGTAAATTGAAAATAAAAATTAGTGTATATATTTGTGTCGTTTATAGAGTCAGGCTTTGAGTTGTTGTGAGATTTAAGGAAAATTGGTTGAACCTTTCTATGTTTTTCTCGCTGGCTTTAAAGTGAAAAAAAAATATGTTATATTCACGCTTTGTGTGAATGAAGAAGCTGTAATGATTATTTTGTAAACGGTCATTCGGTAAGTATTAGAGAAGTAGGGGGGGGAGTTTTATGTTTACATAACTTTTAAAAAAAAAGAAAAATAATGGCAAAAACTGTATTGGTTGTCGATGATTCGTTGTTTATGAGGGAGCTCATCCGGGAAACACTTGAAGACGCAGGTTATGTAGTCGTTGGCGAAGCTGAGAATGGTGAAGATGCGATTGAAATGACCCTCGAACTCAATCCGGATATTGTAACCCTCGATAATGTATTACCTGACATAAACGGCACAGAAGTACTGAAAGTATATAAAGAAGAAGGCATAAATCCGGATGTAATCATGATTAGTGGTGTTGGTCAGGATGCAGTGATTAATGAAGGCCTGAGCCTGGGCGCAAAAGACTATCTGGTGAAGCCATTTACACCGGATCAATTGCTGGATGCCTTGGATGCCCTTTGAAGAAAGAAATATATAAAAAAGAATTGTATAAAAAGAAAAACCCGGTATAAAGAAATTTGTATACCGGGTTTTTTTTAATCATTTACAATTAAAATTTTTCATATTCATTATCGATACCATCCTCCCGGCCGGGCTCAATTTTAATGTCACTGGGTTCGGGATTATTTTGTTTTATTCCACTGGCCTTTTTGTTTGAGAATTGACCGTTTTTTATTGCACCCTTTGGGGAATAGGTGTTTTGAGAAGATCTTTTTGTGGTGTGTTTCGAATCATTGCCTTTACTTTCTGTTGTAAAATAAGCCATTGCTTCTTCCATTTGCTGTGACTGGCTATTGAGTTGTTCACTGGTGGCCGCTATTTCTTCTGCATTAGCCGCATTTTGCTGTACTACCTGATTGAGTTGCTGTATTGCGCTGTTAACCTGGTCAGATCCCGTTGACATCTCTATGCTGGATGCCGTGATTTCCTGAACAAGATCGGCCGTCTTTTGAATATCAGGTACAATTTCCGTGAGTAATTTGCCTGATTTGATGGCAATATCCACACTTTTTTTAGAAACAACATCAATTTCACTGGCTGCCAGCTGACTGCGCTCAGCAAGTTTGCGCACCTCAGCAGCAACCACGGCAAAGCCTTTGCCATGCTCACCAGCACGTGCGGCTTCTACTGCGGCATTTAATGCCAGAAGGTTTGTTTGCCGTGCAATCTCACCGATGATTGAAATTTTTTCGGCAATGGTTTTCATTTGAATGACTGTTTCCTCAACAGACTCGTTTGCACTTTGGATACCTTCAGCCGCTTTGCGGGCCATGCCTTGTGTTTCTTTTGAATTATCTGTGTTTTGTTGAATATTTGCGGCCATTTCTTCCATAGACGATGATACCTCCTCTGCGCTGGATGCCTGTTGAGTAGAGCCCTCTGACATGACCTGTGCCGAGTCATTCATCTCCTTGCTGGCCTGGTTAATCTGTGCCCCGGCCATCGATATTGTTCCAATGACATCGTTTAATTTATCATTCATGGAAACCATCGCCTGAACCAAACCTTTGGTGTTTGTACGATCAATCGAAAGCCTGTTGATGGTTGTAAGGTCTCCATTGGCAATGTTTGTAGCTATTTCAGTAACAAGGGCTGGTTCCCCTCCCATCTGGTTTAATATTTGAGTGGCTAAAAAGACAGCCATAAATATGGCCAGGGAAATGACTATAATGGAAAGTATAATATTAAACCATAAGGTCGTTGAGGCTTCGGTTTTTAACTCGTTGGTGCGGAGTATTAAATCTGATGCAATTTTATCTTCAATTTGCTTGAGTACATTTATTTTATCAGAAATGGTCTGAAACCAATCCTTTGCATTAATACCAAACCCTCCTGTTTGCGCATTGGCGTAGGCAATGCCACGCATGCGTTCAACTTCTTTTACCGCAGGCACATTGAGCTTGTTATTGTAAAAAGTAGCCTGCTCATCATTCGCATATGTAAGAAAAACCGCATTATAGTTGTTTTGTGTAGTGACCAGTTCACTGAAACGGTTGTACATTCCTTCTCCAAACATATCCGAAGCAAAAGTGTTGCTGAGTACTGCACGCTCAATCCCCGCTCGCTCTTTTCCCTGAAGAAAATTGACGTATGCGGAGGTTATCAGAGTGATGTCCGCACTCGAACTCGCTTTTGTGACCATGGTTATGGTGCTAATGAATAGTGTATTCATGTTGGTGTAGTAACCAATGGCCTCGGCCGTTGCTATTTGTAGTGAAGTAATGGATTTTCGTTTATTCCCAATTTCAGTGAGTTCATTAAGCGCTTTATTGAGGGCCGCTTCCACTTTCGAGTCCATATTAGCTTTTCCAACTTCTTCTATTTTGTTATTAAGCTCACTTATTCTACGATCGGTGAGTTTGTGTTGATCCTTCAGGGATTGTACAAAATCACTTCCATTACTTCCGATAAATCCTGCGGTATTGCCCCGTTCTTTTTGGAGCTCATGTACCAGCGCACTGATGGATTGACTGATGCTCGTCAGTTTTTCAATGTCAGCCATTTCGCTGTAAATATTAAATTTTTGAGAAATGTTACTTACGGAAAAGAATAGAACTCCTGCTAATGGGAACAGGAGCATAAGGGCCAACTTGTTCTTAAATTTAAGTTTTTTTATACTAATCATTACGTATTGTTTATGGATGTTTAAACAATATACTTAATTAGAATATGATAAACATCACAAAATATTCATCAGGTAGGATGTAAGGATTTCTTGTTGGTGTAATATTTTTGCTTCCTTTTCAGTAAAAACAAAAATATAGCACAAAAAAATGCACTTTAATAGGTATTTACACGTATCTTGTATTGGTAAATATACGTACACGATGCGGTGTATCATGCCATTGAGTGAATTTCAGACATGGCTGAAATTTCATCCAGATTTTGAACAAGAATACATTCTCACCACACGAAGGTATGGGGCTTTGTTTTTGTGTCTGGAGGGCAAAAAAATATGCTTCCGCCAACAATAACTGATATTATAACCAAAAACGTACTAAGCCCTGACGTGTCTCAGGATACTCTGTGATATTTTTTCCAATGATTGTACCTCATCCGCACCGCCCAGTTTAATAGCTTCATTGGGCATTCCGAAGACTACACAGGATTTCTCATCCTGGGCAATGGTATATGCCCCGGTTTCTTTCATTTCCAGCAAGCCTTTGGCGCCGTCTGCACCCATTCCGGTGAGGATTGCTCCTACAGCATTTCGACCGGCATAGCGTGCAGCCGAACGAAAAAGAACATCAACGGAGGGTTTGTGCCGGTTAACGAGCGGGCCGTCTTTCACCTTCACGTAATACCTGGCTCCACTTCGTTGGAGCATCATATGGGAGTTTCCCGGGGCGATGAGGGCCTGGCCTTTTAATACGCTGTCACCGTCTTCGGCTTCTTTTACACTGATCTGGCAAATTTGGTCAAGCCGCTGTGCAAATTGCCGCGTAAACAACTCAGGCATATGTTGTACAATTACAATTCCCGGGCAGTCAAGTGGCATGCCCATCAATACCACCTTGAGCGCTTCAGTACCGCCGGTAGAAGCTCCAATGGCAATAATGGATTCGGTTGTTTTAAATACCAACTTCCCTTCCGGCTTTTTAATGATGACATCTGCCGTGAGTTTTTTTGCTACTTGTATTTTAGATGAGGTAGGGTGTTGTACGTGCTGTACTTGCTGATGGTGGCTTTTCCTTTTTATCTTTGACTGGGCGGCTGCCTTTATTTTGTCACACAGCCTGATCTGTGCTTCTTTAAGGCGGGTTTTGGTATCTAATTTTGGTTTGGTAATAACTTCTACAGCACCATACTCAAGGGCACGGAGGGCTAAATCACTGCCCTGTTCAGTAAGTGTAGATATTATTACGACCGGAATAGGGTGTTGGGCGATGAGTTTTTGAAGAAAAGTTAGACCATCCATTCGTGGCATTTCTATATCCAGGGAAATGACGTCAGGTACATTTTCCCTCATTTTTTTTACGGCAACATAAGGGTCTGATGCCGTATCAATTACTTCCAGATCCGGATCACTGTCAAAGATTTCCTGAAGGGTTTGTCTCACCAGTGCAGAATCGTCTACAATAAGTATTTTTATGGGATCCTTTTTCATTTATTTTTTTATGCCTAATTAGTCCTGTTTACTATTTATTATTCACTGTTTACTCTTTCTTTTGTTCTTTCACAAACTTCATTTTTACAGCGCCACTATAGGTGTCGAAAATGATTTTTCGTCCAATGGTTCCCCCGACACTCTGTGCCACTACATTAATTTTAAATTCTTTGAGCATATCAAAAGCCACATTGATGTTTTTTTCACCAATACTGGTAGTACTGTTGATCTGATTTGCTCCGCCAAAGACTTTGGCGATGAGGTGACCATCCAGACTACCCAGTTGTTTTAATTTCTCATATAGCTTTTCATTGGCTATGTTTCCATAACGGGGAGAAGCCAGGCCATTGCCATTCCATAGGGGAAGCATATAATGGTTTATTCCCCCGTAATGGTATTTAGTGTTATATAAACATATAGCTACACATGACCCCAGTATAGTGGTAACATAGTGCCTTTCCTTGCTGACAAAGAGGTTGGAAGGATAGAGGAAATGTGTAGATATGTTTTCTTTTATTCCGATCATAAATCCTGGGCATCCTCATCAAAAAATAAAAACTCATTACCGTCCTCAGCAAATTCATCCATTTCATCAGCAGAATGGCTTTCAGGGAGATGGATTGTAAATGCACTTCCGTGATTTACCTTGCTTGATAATTCAATACTACCCTCCATAAATTCCAGTAGTGATTTAACCACAGAAAGTCCTATTCCGTGTCCCAAATGCATTTTTGTTGATCCGGTATCCAACTGTACAAAGCGGTCAAAAATTATTTGCAGGCTATCTTCCGGGATACCAACCCCTTCATCGATAATCTTTACTTCGAGCAACCGGTCTTCATTTAAGAGCGTGATGATTTCAACTTTACTTCCCTGTGGGCTAAATTCAATGGCATTCATCAACAGGTTGCAGATGATGGTTTTAAATTTTTCGGCATCCGTCTTGAAACTTTCCCCTCCGGGAATGTTGGACTGATACTTATATTTCATATTTTTTTTATCCAACAAGTGCCTGTATGACTCAAAAGTGCTATCTATCAGTTTGTCGATATCAACATTGACAATATTTGGCGTGGTTTCTCCGGCTTCCATTTCGGCTGCAATGAAAATATTTGACAACTGGAATTCCAACAAAAAACCTTCGGTAAATATCAGGTCAGCTTTTTTGTGAAATTTTTCATTATCCTTGTGATGTTCTTTCAATTCATTGGCAAGCCCCATGATCGAAGTAAGGGGATTATTGATCTCATTGCGGATATTGGAAAGAAACATGCTTTGCACTTTTTCCGAAATCAGCAGTTTTTCGTTCATTTTCTCCAACTGACCCATCAGATCTTTCTGTTCTTCAATTAATTTGTGGTTGTTTTCAAACCGCGTATTCAATTCTTTGATCAGTTGTTCATCAGTTAATTCCATAGGTCTGTATTATTTACGTATAAATACTGTTGGTTTAATTTGCTTTAGGGGCACGTTTTTGTTCAAGGCCGATTCTGAATGACCGAGGAAAAAGTATCCACCGGGTTTGAGGTGCTCACACAATTTGTTAATGACTTTTTCCTGGGTTTCCCAGTCAAAATAAATCAGTACATTACGGCAAAATATGATGTCATATTTTTCGGGGACATTATAGCGTGGATCCATCAGGTTGAGACGCATAAATGACATTTTTCTTCTCAGTTCGGCAACTACGCGTACTGTGGGATTTTCTGTTTCCTTACTTTTTAGGAAATATTTTCTT
>JAOUKJ010000606.1 GCA_029882675.1 Cyclobacteriaceae bacterium | reverse complement strand
GACCAGTTTGAGGATTTATTGGACAATAATGCGGCTTTATATCGTAAATATAAAGCACTCAGTGAAGTGCGGGGTGTCATTCAGCAATATGAAGACAGGGAAGTGACCCAACCAACGTGGGTTATAAAAACTAACACTAGGGGGAGGTGGAGAAATGCTACGGCACGGAATATTCTTGCTGTCGCTGCAGCAATTGCCTTGCTTTTTACTGTTGGCTACCTCACGAATACAGAAATAAATTTGGGTTCGGTCAACATTAGTTTTAACAAACAAAAAGAAATTCGGAATGAACCTTATCTGACTAAGCATGAAGTAAATGAAATGCTGGCAAATTATGACAAAATCACTGCACAGCGGATAAATGAAAAGGTAGAGAGCCTTGAAAATGTCATTGAGGCAAAAGTTGATCATAATACACAAGTGAATTATCAAGCGTTGAAGCAATCGTTAGACCGGTTAATGAAGGTTAATAAAAGAGAAATCGAGCATTTTGTGGCTCAACTCAGCGAGGAACAAAGACAGCAAATTGAAGGATTCTATGTCTTGAATAAGGAACAGCAGGATATTTATTTTCAAACCCTGTTGTTAGATTTTGCTGAGTTTGCAGAAAAACAACGACAGGCAGATCTTTTGGCAATTCAGCATTATTTATCTGATTTCAAAGATGAAACGGATTTAAAACAATTAGAGACCGACCAGATTTTGGCAAGTATTATCTCACAGGTCAAAAACGCAAAGTTAATGGATTGAAATTTTAAGTATTAAATAATGAAAAGGTCAATAAAAAGTATTTTGGGAATGATGCTCTGCTTGTTTGTAGTAGCATGGAGTAATGTATGGGCCCAGGGAATCAACGAAGAACAGATGTCCCGGGATATTACAGTGGCTGAAAATATATTAAAAAGCCTGCTTAAGCAAAGAGAGGGGAGAGGTGTGATTGGAGAGGAAGATGTCACGGGAAGTTATTTGGATGATTTTGGAGTGATTTTTACAATTAAAACTCATGGCCAGTTGTTTTTCCTTTCTCCTGCAGTGGAAGTAGTCGGGGGGAATGAGTTGTATATTGAAAAGAGGGAGCGGATAGGTGAGCGTGAAGCAGGAGAAACCGATGAGAGAAAAAATGACGGAGCAATAGAGAGTCTAAAGGTTTTTTTAGTTGATTATGCAAGTATCATTGGTCAACTTCAGCCTAACCAGCGGGTAAGGATTGTATTGAAGAATAATGAAATCCGGGATTTTTTATTTTATAACAGTGAAGTGCGGATGGAATTAGGTGCTGAGACCAGGGCCCCCGATGTGGGAAGTACAGCTGAGTTGAAGGTTTCAGATATGATAGCCTATAAAGCCGGTAAAATTACCCGAGAACAAGCACTGGAAAAAATTCAGGTTTCACAAATTGAAAATATTGAAATTGAGGAAGACCTAGATCTTTTTGCAGGAATTCTGGAAACCGTATTTGCCCCCCGTTATTCAAAAAACTACTTTATCAGCCGAAAGCCGGAAGTGGATAGAATGAAAGATTTTGGTGTAGTTTATTATATGAAATTTTACTCTTCCTACCCCAGTAGTTTTGGAAAAGACAAGGTACACCGAATGCCTACCCTTAGACTTGATGAAGTAAGGGAAGGGGATAGAAATCAAAAAGTAGCTGAATTATACCCAGAGTTTATCGAGGATCTGAAGGGACATATTATCGACTATGGCCGTGCCATACATTCATTGCGCAGCGATGAAGTCGTGATATTAAAGATTGGAATTACTTCATGTTCAGGTTGTGGGATTCCGAAAAACATAGAAGTGATGGTAAAGGGGCAGACACTTTTTGATTTTGGTAATAGCAGAATTGATCGTGTTTCGGCACTTAAACAAATTTCCATCAAAGAGATTGGGATTCAATAAAAACAAACATTAACTAATGAGATAGTTAATGTTTGTTTTTTAGATCACATTTAATTATATTTGGAATAATAATAATTTATTTGCAGCGTTATATTATAATGTTTGTTTAAGTGTTATGCTAATCTAAAACCATGAAAAAGAAATTAATTATTGGTGTAGGGGCAATTGTAGCCTTGTTTTTGGCTTATTATTTTTTTCAGGAGGATACTTCCGATCAATTCAACGAGGTTTTTACCGAGGTAAAAATGGGGAATTTTCAAATTGATGTGACAACCACCGGAGAACTCGAAGCCAGGAACAGTACAAAGATTTTGGGGCCAAATGGAATAAGGCGTGCAGGTATTTGGCAGGTAAAAATTGAACACATTATTGAGGAGGGAAAGGTCGTTGAAAAGGGGGATTATATAGCACAGTTGGATAAATCGGAGTTGATGGATCGGGTAAGTAAATCCGGGAATGATTATCAGCAAAGTCTTTCTGAATATATTCAGACTAAAATGGATACAGCGCTGGAACTTCGTAAGGCCCGGGATGAATTAATCAATCAGGGATTTGATGTAGAAGAAAAGGAAATCGCTGTAGAGCAGTCACAATTTGAACCTCAGGCCGTGCAAAGGCAAAATGAAATTAATCTGGAAAAGGCCAAGCGCAAATTACAACAAAGTAGAGAAAACTATCAATTGCAAAGCCAGAAAGCCATCGCGCAAATGCAGCAGGCTGCGGCAAAGATGATGGATGATAAGCAGGATGTTAACTTTTTTGAAGCACTCCTTTCAGAGTTCAGGATTATGGCACCTGAGTCAGGAATGGTAATCTATCAGCGAGATTGGCGGGGCCAA
>JAOUKJ010000605.1 GCA_029882675.1 Cyclobacteriaceae bacterium | reverse complement strand
TCCACAGCCAGTGAAGTATGGGCCAGTTCTGCCAGGCGACAAGGTTTGCCCCCCACAAGGGCTATGGTATTTAGCCCGTTTTCAACGGCCCATTCAAAAGCTTTGACCAGGTTGGGCGAGTTACCACTCACACTCAAGGTCATCACCAGGTCGCCGGGTGAGGCCAGTACATTCAACTGCCGTAAATAAATATCATCATACGAATAGTCATTGCCTATGGCCGTGATAATCCCGGTGTTGTCATTGAGAGAAATCACTTTCACCGGTTTACCCAGCGCATCGGTGGCGCCCTTTAGCATATCGGTGGCAAAATGACTTACGTTCATGGCACTGCCGCCATTGCCAAACACAAATATGTTTCTGCCCTCGTCGATGGCCTTTTTAAACAGAGCGACCAGTTCGGCCACTTTTTCAGCCGGCACGGTATCAAGGGCCTTTATAAACGATGTATGGTATTGCGTTATATTATCTTTCATCCTTCAAATGTTTGTGTTTTTTTTATTTGGTTTCCGGCCAGCAACAAAGCACCCAAAGGTACTACATCCTGACCAAGTCGGGCACAGGCCACACTAGGCATTTGCTTTTTCATCGGAGCCATCAGGTAATGGGGAAGGCGCTCTGCCAAAGGGATCAATAGACTTTCTCCCAACAGGGATAAACCTCCCCCCAACACCAAAATATCGGGGTTAAACAAATGTACCACATGCGACAATCCAAAGGCCAGGTCGTTGGTGGTATCTTCCAGAATGGCTTTTGCGCCATCGTCTCCGTAGCCAATGGCTTTTATCAATAATTTGGTGGGGTCTTCCCGGTGTTTCTTCACCAGCCCGGCCAACGGGGCACCGGGGTTGCCTCCAATATAATCTTTCAGCTTTCTGTTGAGGGCCCACCCGGAGCAGCTTGACTCTACGGTTCGTCCGGTTTTGTCAAGGCGCAGGTGCCCGAATTCCACTTCTCCCGGGGCCTGGCCGTGATACAACTCCCGGTCTATGACAAACCCACCCCCTACTCCGCTACCTAAGGTGGTGTAAAACAATCTGGAAAACCCCTGCCCTGCACCCAGGTTGGCCTCTGCCAGTGCGGCCAGGTTGGCGTCATTATCCACAAAAACAGGCGTGCCTGTAATTTCTGTCATCCAATCGGCCAATGGCATGCCCGTCCAGCCACTCACCTGAAAACTTTGATGAACCTTACCCGTACGGAAATCCACCGGACCCCCAAAGCCCATACCCGTAGCAAGTATGGTATGGTCTTGCATGAGCTTGCTGGTTTCTTCTTCAATCCGGGAGAGAACCTGTGCGGCTTCTTTTTTGTCACCTACCCCAAAAACAGATTTTGCAACGATGTTCAGGCCTTCATCACCCACAAACAGTTGGATCTTTGTTCCACCTATTTCGACGCCCAAAAAATGCTGATTATTCTTCATGTTCATTGTTGACCGGTGAACAAAACTATAAAAAAATCAGATGGCAATAAAACACACAAGACCTGACCATAAAGAGGAATTAATCGCACAAAACAGGTTCGGCAAGGGCTAAAGTTAATGTTGAATCCCGAATTTTACTCCACAACCCTGGCTTCCTCCATAATCAATGAATAAATGTAGCCCGCCCCAAAATCTTTGTCAACAGAAATCAGTCCTTCAAAAACAACGGACTCTCCAAGTGGAGCCTGCGCATCAGATGTGATCACAAAATCATGCTCATCAGCAGTACCGTCTTTGATATGTATCCAGTTACGACTCATAATATTGAGATTTATCTTTACCACTTCGCCATACACCCTCACTTGCTTTCCTTTATAATCATCGGGATTATTTATGATCTCAATCAAACTGACAACCCCTTCCACCGGTTTGTTGGTTGGTGCCTTCTCCGTGCCTGTAGTAGCATTATTTTGAACAACGGGCTTAGCAGGAATTACATACTCCAGAAAAAATACTTCATCAAAAACCCTGTCAAGTTCTTTACTTTTAAAATCCTTCATCAGAATTCCACCCTGATATTTATATTGTTCCCCCACCACGAAATCGCCTTTTACGGTAGCCACCCAAAACTCGGCCTCTTTTTCTTTCACCCTCAGGTATGAATAACTTGAAGTTTGTACAATTTCCAACACCTCAACATGGTGTGTAGTCGTTTCCTGCATATTAGAATGACCGGGTGTTTCCTCATGACTTTCAGTCAAACCATCGCCTCCTGAAAATTGTCCCTGTCGATCACCCTCAAACTTTTTCACATCGCTTGAACAACTGAAGGACAAACCAACCATGATAAGCGAAAAAAACATAAAATACATTATATACCTCATAGCTAAATTATTTAAATCAAATTATTACTCATTCCTTTTGAATTTCACACCAACAGCACGTCAACATCATCCTCATGGATATGCCCGACCAAAGTTGTGTAGAAATACGATGGCAATTAACCTTGAATCCGGAATAAATAAAAGACTATCCTGTAATAAATCACCCCTATACCGTACATAGATGACAACAATCATTAAAATTCATTTCTTCACAACGGCCCGGAGTGTAAAAACCGGCCCGGCCCGGTGCCCATCATACGGTTTGAATTCCACCAAAATGGTTGCCCTGCTTTCAAACAGTTCGTGCGGAAGAGGGTATTCCACATCAACAAACCGTCCATCGGCCTTACCTGAAATATATTCAGTGGCCACCCGCTTTCCATCCACAAGAACATCAAATCATCCCTTGATAAACAGGCACTCTTTTAT
>JAOUKJ010000604.1 GCA_029882675.1 Cyclobacteriaceae bacterium | reverse complement strand
AAACCATATAAGTCGACTGTGAAGTACTGCCTGCTGTTTTCCCTTCTCCTTTAACAAAGATTTATTGATAGGGTATAACGTTTCAAACAAAGCAGAGGGGTAGGCAGGCTGTTGAGAACAGGTGATCAGTAGAGTGGGTGAGGCTATGTAAGTTTTGAGTGGCGGCACAACGATCTATCCGCCCGGGAGTGTGCGATAGTATTGAGTGTTGGCCATGGGAACAGGGGCGGCGCCATGCGGGGGGATTACATGTTTCGTTTAGATAGCTGCGTATTATCTTTTTCTGTAGGGAAAAAATCCATAACATAAACGGTTTCCAATTTTCTATCTATATAGTATATGATTTTTACTTCTGCCCTTGAAGTGCGTTTATAAAGCACGTATCGATAGCTTTGGGTACGGTGAGACAATTGAGGTTCCAGCGTTCCACGTTCTGGGTGATAATGTAATTTTTGGGCAGTATCCCTCAATTCGTTCGCTATTTCCTCTGCTCTCTCAAAAGGGTAATTGTCATAAAGATAGTCAAGGATTTCGTAAAAACTGATCTCAGCCGGGTCTGTAATAATTACCTGGTAGCGGCCCTCTTCTGCTTTTTCCAATTTTCAAAGCTTGAGTTAAATTCATCAAATGTTTTCACTTTTCCTTCTTCTATGGCCTGCTCGGATGCGCCTGCCCTACGGTTTATTTCACTGCCGGACAATATGTCTTTTATGTACTCCAACACAGCTTCCTGCTGATCTTCCTCTAGCATCAACAAATGGCTGATCAATTCCTTGTCTATTGTTTTTCGCATTTCTATTGCATTTATCTCCCTTGACAAATATAACATTTTTATTTCTGTTTTTAGTTTCAGCCCAACGGACGATATTTTAAAATCTGCCCCTTCAAGGCCTCTGGTAAGTCAACTACCAAACTCATTCACTATTTTTTCCTTTTTTACAAACAAACATATCGTGCCTTGATAGCGTACGAATTACTCGGAACGGGGATTGGGGTATGCTTAGGTTCAACTTGTCCTGGGACTTACATACTTCAGCATACCTACAGGCTGTTTAGGGGTGAGTATATGACGGGATTTGAATGGCAATTTGGAACCACAGCCAGGAAAAAGGAAATAATTTAGAATTTAAAATTTAGTCCCTACTCCGTTCCGGAGCGGGATTGAATTTAGAAAGGCAAGCCCGCCTGATCCGACTCGAATGGCTCAGTCGGGCAGGCAAGGTAAGGTTTAGTGGGACAAATACCTGCATCAGTACCAAATTTCACCGCTCACTCCGCGGATTGAAATGAATACCCTTTTGATAGGGGGAAGGACAGTTGTCCGGGGATTGGTGTGGCAACAGTGTTGAATTTCGTGTACCTCATGGCAGGAATGCAATGTAAAACCTTTTGGTGTGATTTGAAATCATGATTATCAAAACGATCACAGGCATCACAATTCCGGACAATGAGATGCTGCCTATCCTTTTAAGTGTTAAGCATTAAACCCGCCATATCGGTATAAAAAAAACGGACATAGCTCGTTTGCCATGCCCGTCTCTCTTTTTTGCAGATCCCGTCCCGTAGAAGGGACTTATTAAGTGCTATACATAAGGTTTGGGTAAGTATGGGATCCTTAATGCAAATTCCGTTGGCAAGATGGGGGGTTTTTCAACAAGGTGCAACACGGAAAATAGTGAATTTTTTCAATGAAAATAGTGAAAATGTAGTAAGTAGTCGGGGAAGGAGAAGGGGTTGGGAAGTAAAGAGGTAGAGAAATAGGGAAGTAATGAAATTGATCGTGGAACGCCCTGATTGGTGGGGTTGATTTGGAGCTGAACAAGGCAGCTCTTCTTGTGGGGAAGGAAGCCCTTCTATTTCCATGCCCTAAAAGCAATCCCTCAGCATAAAAATGAATTATTTCGGTCATTTCTCCCGCTTACCTTTATCACTGTAAGAAAATTTCATTACTATTAAGGAAAATTCTTTACCAGATCCTAAACTGCCATGTCACAGACTGTTCTTGCCCTGTTGGCCTTTTTGCCCATCATCCTGGCCGGCGTACTGCTGGTGGGCCTGCGCTGGCCGGCCAAAATAGTGATGCCCATCGTGTATGTGGTTACGGCCCTCATCGCCCTACTGGCCTGGGAGATGCCTTTTGTTAACATCGCGGCTTCTTCTATACAGGGTATCTTTATCACCTTCAATATTCTCTACATCATCTTTGGGGCTATTCTGCTGCTCAACACCTTAAAATATTCCGGGGCCATCTCGGTAATACGTAATGGATTTTCAGACATCAGCGCCGACCGCCGCGTGCAAATGGTCATCATCGTCTGGCTGTTTGGGGCCTTTATAGAAGGTGCCGCCGGTTTTGGTACACCGGCGGCCATCACGGCTCCGCTGTTGGTGGTCCTCGGTTTTCCCGCCGCTGCTGCGGTAATGCTGGGTATGATGGTGCAGAGTACACCCGTTACCTTCGGGGCGGCAGGCACACCCATCCTGGTAGGGGTAAAAGGCGGGTTGGAGCATCCTGAACTCACCGAAGCCCTCGCTGCCCATGGCCTCACCTTCGCAGATTACCTGCAAATGGTCACCAACAACGCCGCCGTACTACACGCCATTACCGGCACACTGATGCCCCTCTTTATGGCCATGATGATGACCCGTTTTTTTGGAGCCAATAAATCATGGAAAGAAGGCCTGGCTATCTGGCCTTTTGCGCTGTTTGGCGGACTGGCTTTTACGGTGCCCTATCTGCTCACCGGCCTT
>JAOUKJ010000087.1 GCA_029882675.1 Cyclobacteriaceae bacterium | reverse complement strand
AACCGGGATAAAGCCAGCACACCAAAATACAGGATGTAAAAGGCGGGAGAACCGATCAGCATGGAAACCGAATATTATATTTCCATCACAGGGGAGGGCAACAACAGTAGGGTGAAGGTGAAAAAAGAGGAAAGAGGAATTTAATCATTTTAAAAATCACAGCCCTCATAATGATCACAGGGTTCATAATTCAGGATAAGGAGCACTCACCCATCAGTGAGGCAACCATTTACGGAAATAGCCATAGGCATATGTGCCCAGTAAAGCGGCCCCCAGGAAAACAGCAAAAACAGTATAACCCGATCCGAGCAACAGGAACATCATCCCGGAACAAACCCCTGTCAGTGCCCAACCCATTCCGAAGATCAATCCACCCAGAATGTATCGGGGCCATGAATGATCCTTGTCACTAAACTTATGTTCTTTCCCTTTTACCGTTTTCAGTTTACCCGTTTTGAATAATCGGGTGATGATCAACCCTATGCTCACGCCACTCATAATAATACCGAACATGTGAAAGGATTGAAAGTGAAACATTTCAATGATCCGAAAGGTGGAAACAGCTTCCAGTTTCCACATGCCGAACCCAAAAACAAATCCTACTAATATATATTTAAAAACTTTCATGGTGATTTAAAATTGATGTTGACTAAAAGGCGATGCGTAAGATGGATGGGAGGAACAGCCAGGTCATAATGAGGCCGCCTATAAAAAATCCGGATACCGCTACCAGGGAGGGAACCTGGAGGTCGGCCAAACCCGAAATGGCATGCCCCGAGGTGCATCCTCCGGCATAGCGGGCACCAAAACCGATCATAAAGCCCCCTATTATTATAATGATAAATCCACGGACAGTAAACAGCGATTGCCAGGAGTAAATGTCCCAGAAAGGGTGTATATTCTGTTGGACAACCGTGGTGCCGGGTACGATGGGTGGTAAATTGTCCATGGCAAATATTTCCTCACCGGCTATTTCATTGAGCAGTTCAATGGTTGTTGGAGATACATGGGCCTTATCATCTCCACCAAAGTAATTGGCTGCCATATATCCACCGAATGTTGCCCCAAAAGCAACCATCAAGTTCCAGCCTTGCTTACTCCAGTCGAATTTAAAAAAATCGACATAATCACCGGCGCCATCAGCGGCGCACATCGTCCTTAAATTGGCAGACAAACCAAACTCCTTATCGAAGAAAAAGAGCAGGAACAGTGTCAGGCCAATGACTACTCCCCCCATCCACCATGGCCAGGGTTGACTGATAAATTCAATTGTTTGTTGGGCAAATTCATTCATATTCTTTATGCATTCTGGTTTAATATAATGACGCGTAAAAGTCTGAAACTTTCACCGGCAACTAAATGATGATTGTCATATGTTGTGAAGAGATTTATTAGTGTGCCAGTAGGTAAAATATCAGTAAATTTCACGACATATTCTTTCCTTTGAAATCAGGTTTTGGTTTATTCCGCTTTTTCAGTTGTGCAAAGTAAACATCATTTTTTAATAAACACCAACGTAGTAAAATGGTTTTTTCGCGGTAGAAATATTACTTTTCCCGCCATTCCAAATTGAAGAGTTTTTTTGTGGTAATATGAAAATACAAAAACCACCCCGATAGGAAACTCACATCCCCACCATCACCTCCTTATTCAACAGGTGGGGTATTTTATTTCCACGGAAGTATTCAATTATATTAATGGCCGCAAGCCTTGACATCTCCGTCCGGGCTTCGATAGTGGCCGATCCGATATGCGGAAGTATTGCAACATTAGCCATGGATAGCAAGGGGTTGTCTTTCTGCATAGGTTCCGGATTAGTCACGTCCAGCCCGGCACCCAGAATGTCGCCGTTTTTCAGGGCTTCTTCCAGGTCCTTTTCATGATGCACCGTGCCCCGTGAAGTGTTGATAAAAATGGCGCTTTTTTTCATCTTTTGAAAAGCTTGCTGATTGAAGATTTCTTTTGTGCAAGGATTGAGGGTGCAATGGACGGAGAGGACATCACTCTGCGCAAGGAGCTCTTCAAAAGAGACTAACCGGGCATTCAGGTTATTTTCAGCAGCGTCATTTCTGGTTCGGTTGTGGTAGATGACCTGCATTTTATAGGCTCCCACGCAACGTTCGGCCATGGCTGTGCCTATCCTGCCCAGTCCCATGATGCCCAGTGTCTTATTTTTTAACTCAATGCCCAGATTGGCTTTCGGTTGGAAATGCCCCCAGTTTCCGGCAATAATCCGTTTATGCATATAAAACATTTTACGCGCCACGTTGATCATCAGGCCGAAGGCCACATCAGCGGTGGCTTCGGTCATGGCATCGGGGGCATTTCCTACGGGTATTTTCAGGCGTGTGGCAGTATCCAGGTCGATGTTGTCATAACCTACGGAAAGCTGGGAGATCATCTTCAGGTGACTACAGGCATTGATGAAATGGCTGTCCAGCTTATCAGAGGATAAGCTCAACAACACCTGATGATCCTGCGTGTGAGCAATGAGATCTTCCTGTGTGGTTCGTTTTTCACTACTCAGTACCGTGACGACAAAACCTTCATCTTTAAGCATCTCAATACCTTTTTCGGGAATCTCAGCCGAAACCAGTATTTTTATTTTTTCTTGCATGGAATACAAAGTTACAAAAATCGTTGGATCTGGAGATTATTTTATCCATTAACCTCCCGCCACTGCGGGATACCCATATACCCATATACCCATATACCCATATACTCATATACCCATATACCCTCCCGCCACTGCGGGATACTCATATACCCATACACCCATACACTCATATACTCATATACTCATACACCCATATACCCATACACCCTCCCGCGACACCATCCACATCAAAACGGGTATCCTATTCCAATATTAAAGACCAGCATTTCTGCTTTACGGGGATCATCAAAGGGGGCATTAGTGAATCCCGGCGACAGGATAAACCGGTTTCCTGGTTCACGGGCAGGGTCATAAGTTTTCATGCCGGTGTCCAGACGCATGATGAGAAAACTAAAATCAAACCGCAACCCAAGGCCGGTACCAACAGCGATTTCCTTAAAGAAAGAAAGCGGATGAAAAGCTCCATCAGCCCTGCTGGGATCATCATTTATAGTCCATATATTGCCGATGTCAATGAATAGGGCGTAATCGACAAAACCGATGAGGTGGCGCCTGTATTCCAGGCTGGCCTGAATCAGGATTTCGCCTTGTTCTTCAAGGTCATAACTTACCTGGCCTGTTTCGGGATCAATAGGCGTAAAACTTCCGGGTCCTAAGCGTCGCGGCCGCCATGCCCTGATGCCGTTACTTCCGCCGGCAAAGAAATATTTTTCATAGGGTAATGATTTATTACTTCCGTAGGGAAAGGCCATGCCGGTGTTAATACGGTATGCATAGGAAGAAAAAGAAGTGAGTCGGTGATTCCGCCGGTAGTCAAAATCAAGCCGGTAGTACTTAAAATATTCCAGTCCCTGGCTTGTCAGGTAGTCTGTGCCGAATAGATTGAGAACCGAACCACCACTTTCAGCCAGAAGACGAATAAACCGGGAACCGGAGGACGGATTTTCTATATCCTCAAGAGTGGTTTTTTGTGCAGAGAAAGAAACGTTACTCACAAAAGAGGGTTTGAAGGAATTGATCAGCCGGCTGTTGAGCTTTTCCAGTGTTTCCCTGAAGGTAGGGGAGATGTTACGGGTATTGATGACACTTACATCAAGGAGGGACGCCCTGAAGAGTGCATTGTTCCGGGCTTGCCAGGTGTATATGTCAGAAAGATTGAAGTTTGTCCGGCGATAATCAAACCGGTCAGTGTCAATGATCCCGACCATAAATCGTGTTTTAGGGTTGTTCATCCCCAGGCGGTTTTTTACGTTACTGCCTATCGGTAATACGAAATTGGGGACGATGAGGCTGGCATTGAGGGCATATTCCCTGCTTCGGTACACCTGACTCACATCGCCGGGAGTGGCTACACCCTCTATGCCAAATCGGCCATTTATCTCAAAATTCTCAAGCCCTCTGAAAATATTTCGTTTCTTAAAAGACAGGTTATAGAAAGGTCCGGGAAATCCCTGGGTCACATTTACCCCCAATTCATGCGACCATTGATAACGGTCAAGCGGACTGGTAAATATGTTGGCAATGAACCGGCCACCCGAAGAGTCGTAGTTTACATTGATAAACCTGAAATTATCCAGATTGGCAAGTTGCCGTTGAGTAGCCAGGGTCTCTGATCGGCTATACAGACTATCACTGCTTATAAACACCCGCTGCTCCAGCATCCGGTGACTGAAAATATTTTCGTAAAAAGTATAGACAATACCATTTTGCTCAGCGCTGACTGTGGGTGTTGGTCGAACGGGCTTGTAACTGGGATTGATAATAAAATTGACTGAATCAATAACGTATTGTTTGTGACTACCGCTGGATGGATTGCTGATACTCATCTGTAGGGCTATTTTATAACCGTCAGACCAACTCGTATCCATGGCAAAGGTCACAAACTGCCGGCTGAAATTATAGAAACCATGATCCTTCATGAGGAACTCTATGCGTTCCCGTTCTGAGGTGAGGTTTCTTTGCCTGAATACGATATCTTTTTTTATGAAAGATGTCCCTTCGTTCTTTAACAGGATTCCATGTATTGTGCTGTCAGAAATGGAATAAAATACCGTGTCTATCCAGTAAGGACGGCCTTCTTCGAGTGTATACAAAACCAGCGCTTTTTTTCCAGCTTTTTTTCCTCGTCCGGAAAAAGTTGTTGTCGCATTTACCTTTGCTTTAAAATAACCACGGTTGAACGTGTATTGTTGGATGTTTCTGGCTGTTTGCTCAATGGCATTGGGATCATAAACCGCAAGGGGCTCTCCCCATTGCATGAAATTGTTCCCCTCCCTTAATTTTTCGTCTGATTTTTGGACCTTTTTGTTTCGACGTGCAGTCAGTTTGTTGATTTTTTTTTCGCGAGAAGCTTCTTCGATCTTTTGGTCATACTGCTGTGTAACCTGTCTTTTCCGGTTTTCAAACCGGGCTGTATCAAAATGTTTCAGCCCTTTTTGATAGATCAGTGCATATGGAGGAAACCTCAGGTTCTCTTTTTGTAGAAACAACTCCCTGAGTTCATATTGATCAAAATGGTTATTCCCTTGTACTTTTTGATTGTACAAGAGTTTTTCACCGTCTTTTAGGTGTTTATAACCTGAACATCCTGACATAAAGATGATGATGACAGGTAATAAAAAGCTTAACTTGCGGCCTGGACTTTTCAATGTAGTAATGGTACCAAAATCTGTGGTAAAACTTATCAAATCCCTGCAAATAAAAAAATATAGAATGCAGGAAAAGTTATTTTTGGTGGAAGGTAAAAAAAGTATTCTGGAAGTCGCTCATTCGGATTATAAAATCGTAAAAATCATTGCAACTTCAGCATTTATTGAAGAAAACAATGGACTGGTGAGCAATGAAGATACCTTCCGGGCTACAGAAAAGGAACTCTCCTCATGGGGTAGTTTGAAAAATAACAATTCGGCCATTGCGATTGTCAAACAAATGGAAAATGACATAGTGACTCCAATCAATAAGGAAGAATGGGTGCTGGCTTTGTGCGATATTAAAGACCCTGGCAACCTGGGCACTATACTGCGAACGGCCGACTGGTACGGCATAAAGAATGTTGTGGCCTCACCTGAATGTGTAGATTATTACAATCCCAGGGCTGTTCAGGCCAGTATGGGTTCATTCACCAGGATTCAATATTTCACTACCCCGTTATTGCCTTTTTTACATCACCTGGACAGGCCGGTTTATGGGGCCGATATGCATGGTATGAGCGTATATGAGGTTAATCCGGATAGGGCAGGGGTGGTTTTACTCGGCAGTGAGTCACATGGCTTACCTTCATCATTGGATGAGGTCATTTCCCAACGTATCACCATACCGCGTATTGGTGGTGCCGAATCACTTAATGTGGCCGTATCTTCGGCCATCATCCTCGATAATTTTATCGGTAAACACTGAAAAAAATCACCCTCCGGTGAATTACGGTACCCTTTCCGAAGTGAAGGGTCTTATAAACCGAACCACAACTAAACCACAACTAAACCACAACTAAACCACATCCCACATCCCACATCTAATATCTAATATCTAATATCTAATATCTAATATCTAATATCTAATACCCAATACCCCCTCAAGCCAATTCCCGCAAATCAACAGGCACCACCCTCGATACTCCCTGTTCAACCATCGTCACGCCATAGATAATGTCTGTGCTGATCATCGTACGCTTGTTATGTGTAACGATGATAAACTGACTGTCTTTGGAAAAGGCCCGGATGATATTATTAAACTTGTCAATGTTTGCATCATCAAGTGGTGCATCCACTTCATCGAAGATACAGAAGGGGGCAGGTTTAAGCAGGTAAATGGCGAAGAGCAGTGAAGTGGCCGTCAGCGTCTTTTCCCCACCTGAAAGCTGATTGATGGTAAGGGGTTTTTTACCCTTGGGCTTAGCAATAATCTCGATGGATGACTCCAGCGGATTGTCGGGGTCAGAGAGGGTGAGGTCACAGTCGTCTTCCTGGGTAAACAGTGATCGAAACACCTGGATGAAGTTCTCCTCAATGCGGTAGAAAGCCTCCAGGAAGGTGGTCTTGGCTACTTTGTCTATTTCATCAATGGTAGAGAGTAAGGAGACTTTGGCTTTCACCAGGTCTTCACGCTGAGCAGTGATGAAGTCATTTCGTTCCTTTATTTCTTCATAAGCTTCCATGGCCATGGGATTGATGGGGCCGATGTTGTCCAGCTTTTTCTTGATGCTGTCAATTGCTTCGCGAAGTTCCGCATCAGTGAGATCAGTCTTTTTTTCCGCTTCTGCTTTTTCATCTTCGGCCAACTTAAGTTGATCGGCATCGATATCAAATTCAACAGAAAGCCTTTCCTTCACGGCGGTGAGTTCCAGTTTAATCTCATTGAGCGAGTTCTGAAGCTGCATGATCAGTTCATCTACACTTTCCCGTTGTTGGCGCAGTTCACGCTGTGACTTTTCCACTTCGTCAATATCTCCCCGGGCGGCATAATAATCTTTCTCAGCTTCATTCAGCCCGGCCTCGATTTGCTCTTTCTCGTCGTACATCGTCAGGATCTCCTGATCACTCACTTCCGATTTTTCGAGCATTTGCCTGATTTCGCTGTCGTTAATGGTAAGGGCCTCCTGATTCTTTTTTATCCGCTCCAGACTGCCGTCGTAGCTGTCCGTTTTGAAAGAGAGTTCCTGTTCAAGGCTGTTTACCCTGTTTTCCTGCTGGTGGAACAGGATGTTTTGGTCGTTAAAGGCCGTCGATTTTTGTGACATGAGCTGGTTTTGCAGGTTCAGGTCAGACTCCTTCTGGTGGAGCTTTTCTTCGCTGTCCTGCAATTCCTGGTGGTCGGTGTCAGCCCGTGGCCGCAATTCCTCAATACGCTCTGTCAGGCTTCCTATTTTTTCAACAATGTCTTCCCGTTTCAGGTCACTCTGGCTGATCATTTCATAAAACTGCTCCTTTTTGGTCTTGATCGACACATATTGCTCATTCGTATGGTTCAGCTCTATTTGTAAATCCTCAATTTGTGCCGTTTTAACACTTTGCTTGAGTTGCGTGAGAAGCGTCTGATTTTCGGTCAGACTCAGTTCAATTTCGCCAATTTTTTTCTCCAGCAGTTTGATCTCCTTACTCAGCTTGTCGAGGTTTTTGGCCCGGCCTATTTTTTTCCCTTCAAACAAACCTACCGACCCCCCTGAAATACTAAATTTTCTTTTTGTGTATTTGCCACTTCTGGTAATAAAAACGACATCTAGTGTATTGGCCATTTCCCGGATGTCCCCGCTTTCCATCACATAGACATTGTCGAGCAGAAAAGACATCAATTTCCTGTATTTACTGTCGTATTCTATGATTTCAGTAGCCGGGAAAGCGTTATCAAAAATATTGCTTTTAGCAGGATGGAAATCACTGAACGAATCGAGTATAAAGAAATGGGCTTTTCCTTTGGCAGCATCACTCAGAATGTCAATGGCCTGGTAGGCATCACTTTCTTTTTCTACGATATAATAATTAAGGTATGGCTCCAGGTAATTTTCTATTGTCACCCGGTATTCCTCGGCACAGGTGATAATGTCCGATAGCAGGGGCGCTTTTTTATTCCAGCCGGCCTTCTTACTTAAAAATTTAATGGCTTCGGGAAAGCCTTCCAGGTTTTCTACCAGCGATTTTGTCAGGTTGTATTCATTTTGGCGGGCATCGAGTTTACGGCGGCTTTGTGTGAGCTCTTCCCTGACCATCTCCACCGTTTTTTCCGTATTCTCAATACGCCTGTTGGTCTCCTGATCTTCTGCTTTGAGCTTTTGCAGTTGTTTGTTCATGGCCTCAACTTCTTCGCCGAGGGTCACCGTTTTTTCTTCAAACACCTGTAAATTGGCCTTCCGCTCATCCTTATCAGTGCTGGTGTGTTCCAGTTCCTGCTTCAGCGAAGAAAGTTGTATCTCTTTGATCTCCAGGTCTTTCTTCACCTGAAAAGATTCCTCTTGCTGGTTGCGATGTATTTTTCGCAGGATATCCACTTCCTCTTTCAGGTGTTGTGTCAGGTCTTTTTGCTGCTCATATTCATTTTTGAGTTCGTCCCGTTTTACTACGGTTTCGTTCATGCGTTTGATGGCCGTATCTTTTTCTGTAGTCAGGCCTTTTATGCTGAAAAGGGCCCGTTCACTACTTTTTTTATCGAGATCAATCTGTTCGCGGAGGTTGTCGGCCTTGTCATTTAAAAAGCGGAGCCTTTCGTTTTTTATCTTCTTTTCACTCTCATACTGCCTTGTTTTCCCAACATGCGTATTGAGCGTTTTTTGCCGGGAGGAGAGTAGCTTTTCTTTGCTTATAAGCTCAGCCCTTGCCTTTTCTAGGGTGGCATCCTTTTCACTGAGCTGCCGGTTAAGGCTTATCTTTTTGTCCTGTTGCTCCTCTATTTGTGATTTGATCCCCTCAAAGGCCGTGTTGTGTTTTTTTATTAATGTACGGGCCAGGATAATGCTGAGTTCTTTATACTCCTCCTTTAGCTTATAATAGCGTTGCGTTTGCCTGGCCTGCCTTTCCAGCGAACGCATATTTTTGTCAATTTCAAACAACAAGTCTTCGACCCTGTCCAGATCAGTATCTGTATTTTCCAGTTTGCGTAAAGTCTCCTTTTTACGGGATTTGAATTTTGAAATACCCGCAGCCTCTTCAAACAGCAAACGACGTGAGTTGTCTTTATCGTTGAGCAGGTCATCTACCATTTTAAGCTCAATGATCGCATAGCTGTTGGATGTGATGCCCGTATCAAGAAATAAATTGGTGATGTCTTTAAGGCGGCAGTTGATGCCATTGAGCAGGTATTCGCTATCGCCCGACCGGAAATATCGCCGTGTGATAGTCACCTCCGTATATTCTGTAGGCAAAAGGTTTTTGGTATTCTGGAAGGTGAGTGATACCTCGGCCATTTGAGTGGGTTTCCGCTTTTTGGTGCCATTGAAGATCACGTTCTCCATTTTATCTGAGCGGAGCATTCTGGACTTCTGCTCACCGAGTACCCAGCGGATGGCATCCACTACATTCGACTTGCCACAGCCGTTGGGCCCTACTATTCCCGTGATGCCTTCATTGAAATGAATGGTCACTTTGTCGCCAAAACTTTTGAATCCTTTGAGTTCGAGTTTATCAAGCTGCATATGCCTTCTGATCCATATTTTTAGGAAATTCAGCAAATTTATAATTTAATTTGATATATTTGCTATCAGATGGACGACTATAAAATATTAGTATATATAGCAATTATTGCCTTTGGCCTTTTGAGTAAACTGTTGGGCAAACGAAAAAAAATGCAACAACAGGAGCGTAAAGAGGAAGACGAGCGTGAAGTGACCCCTTCGGCCACTTTTGAAGACCTGCTGGAAGAATTTCAGCGAAGAACCAGCGGAAATGTTGAAAAACCGGAACATAAGACCACTTTCGACCAAGAAGAGCAACGGGAGTACGCATTGGAAACTGAAACGCCCGACGATGAGGAAATTGCCAAAGTGTTTGAAGCATCCGTAAGGCAGGCCGAAAATACGGAGGAAGAAACGTCTTCTCCGGTGTTCGGTCATTTTAAGCGTTATGAAGAAGAAAAAGAGGATAATGCCCTGGCTTTAGAAGTCCGGAAGTTGCTTTCCTCTCCGGATAATGCTGCAAAAGCCGTGGTGCTGAGTGAAATTATTAACAGGAAATATTGAACCTGAAAAAAGCTTAATTTTTTAATAAACCTTACCTGGATAGGAATTTTTTAGTTTTTTATGTGGCAATTACTTTGATTTGAGGCAATTTTGAAGCACTTTTATAGGATTGGCAACAACTGAGTGTTTGATAACTGGTTACCTGTTATTTTTTAAACTTATTAAGGAGTAAAATACATTAAACATCATGCCTAAAATTTTATTCATTTTTTCGTTCGTGTTTATTCTATGTGGCGGGGCTACCTATGTCAATGACTGTGATTCCATGAAGTTAAAAACTGTCATTACCACAAAAGAAAATGTGGTTTCGGTTGAAGTGAAGGTGGAAAATGGTGTGGAGCCTTTTAGATATTTTTTTCATACGGCTAAGGGTGATATAGTTTCATACGATTTGAAGAGTAATAAGGTTACAGGGTTGTTAATGGGAGATTATCTTTGTACAGTTTATGATTCAATAGGTTGTAAACGAACAGTGAAATTTAAAGTGAATTAGCGTGGAACAAAAGAGAACGTTATTTTTTAATATGGGGATAAAGAGGATTGCGTGGCTATTTGGCTTTTTATTTTTTTATTTTTTTATTTCTATTAATGTATTTGCTCAAACGAGTGTATATAAAGATGGATCTTTAGAAGTAAATGTTACAAGATATCATCCATGTGATGGCCTGGATAATGGATATATAACTTTTGAAGTTATTAAGGCTTTTGGTGGCCAGGCAACC
>JAOUKJ010000603.1 GCA_029882675.1 Cyclobacteriaceae bacterium | reverse complement strand
TTCGATTAGCTATACATTCACTTACCTAAAACCATATATCATGAAAAGCAATAATATCGTTGACAATCCCGATAGCTGGGACGAGGCCAGTGAAGAATATGCCTCGAAAATAGCCCCGACAATTATTGACCAATTCACCCCTGAATTTGTAGAGGGACTAAACACGGGCTCTTCCACGATTGCACTTGAGGTGGCTTCCGGCACCGGCGCACTGACAGCAGCTTTGGCCCCAAAGGTGCGGTCCTTACTGGCCACTGATTTTTCCCCAAAAATGCTGGCCGTAAACCAACGACTGACCAGGCAGGCGGGTTTGAACAATATTGAATATAAAGTCATGGATGGGCAGGCCCTTGATCTGGATGACTGTACATTTGACCGGGCGGCCTGTTGTTTTGGCCTGATCTTATTTCCGGACCAGGCCAGGGGTTTTTCCGAACTTTATCGCGTGTTAAAACCCGAAGGCCGGGCGATGGTGAGCGGCTGGGCAGGGCCTGACAAGTTTGAATCGTTCGGAATGTTTGTCCAGGCCATAAAAATGGCCTTCCCTGATCTGCCCCCGGCTCCACCAGCTCCCATTTTCAGCCTGGCCAGCCTGGATAACCTGGAAAAAGATATGAAAATAGCCGGGTTTAAAGAGGTAGAAGTAAAATATGTATCCCGCGATATGGAGGTTACAGATTTTGATGAGCTTTGGGCCATTCTCACAGCTGGCGCCCCCCAGTCAACGGCCCTCTTTCAACGGCTCGGTAATGGTGGAAAAGAAAAAGTACAGGATGCGCTGAAGAAGCTGATCGAAGAGCGTTTTGGCAATGGGCCCATTGTGTTGACGAACGTGGCTACAGTGGCGTATGGAAACAGGTAGGGTTTTATTTATTCGCGCCGGAAGGCGCAAATAAATAAGAAATTTAAGATTTTTTGAAGTGCTGGCTCAGTGGGGTACATGCGGTTTCTTTTGGTCATAACAATTAATTTAATGTACAAATTAACTTAATTTACCGTTCTGTTTTTTGGGAAATACTCCTCCCTTTTTTGCTCCACCAGCCTTCTGATTCGTGTATTCCCCGCTCCATAATCATCAAACAAATCCAACAGATTCTTTTCGTATTGGGTGTTTTCATTGAGCAGAAAGTCTTCGATGGCAGCTTCCTTGTCGGCCGATGAGGCCAGACTATTGAGGTATATCTCAAATAAATCATAGGCAAATGCCTTGTTTTCTTTTTTTGCCAGTACGGGCAGGCCATCAGCCACATTGGCATGTACTGTTACCTTATCAAAACGGTTTATCACTTCGCGTTTGTTGCCATAGCTAAACCTCAAATAGTCGTTCCAAAATCGTTGCTGAATAACATTGAGCGTAAGCCAGGGTAATGGAAAAGCCTTGATAATATGCTGATCCATAAATACATTTCCGTTTACCAACTTATCGATCAACAAAGGGGCCCAATGGGTCTCTTTGACGCGTCGGGTAACGATATCAACGGCATAATGCTGATAGGCATAACGCTTATCGTTTAACATATATCTCAGCAGATCATCATCTGTAATTTTATGGGTATATGCTTCTGCCCGTTCAGCCAGGCCCCCATATACCAGGTGCCAAATTGAGTAACATGTAAAAAAGGCACCCTCAACAATGGAATCATTAATTGCCTTTGGAGTAGCGCTACTTATACCATCAATACGCTCAATCGATTGATTAAGCGTAGACTCCATCAGGCTAAGGTCAAAATTTTCCAGTATCGATTCCTCATTCCGCAGAATCTGGTCAAATTTATTATAATCAAAGGGACTAAAAGGAGCATCGTCATTTTTTGTCAGTATTTCGTTTTCGGGCATTTTGTATTTCAAATAATTACCCAGAAGATCCCAATAGATAATTATTTTTACGGGCAGGCACGTTCCCGTGGTACATACCGGGGTGTAAATTTCTGCCTGGTAGTGGTCTGGCCTTCCTGCCTGATAGACCAGCTTCATATCTACGCTCATGTAATCAGTAGACACCTGATAAACTCCGGTTTCCTGGGCTGTTACCCAGCCCGACCACAACAAACAAATCCATAGAAAAAAACGCATCCTTTTACTCCTTCATCAGTTTAGTAAGCTCCTCCAGGTGTGAATGATAAACATCACGTGGTGTTGTATTATATTTTATGGCCAGTTCAGCGGCATAACCCACCACTTCGCCCATCATGCCACAAGTGCGCATCACACGGGTGGAGCCAAAAGCCACGTGCGTAGCACTGATGTTACGTCCTGCCATGTACAGGTTTTCAATATTACGGCTGTACAGGCAACGGTAGGGTATAGTGTAGGGTGCAACCCGAATATGTGTGGTTGCAGCAAAAAATTCCTGTCCATTAAAATACTGTGAATTATTCTTATCGGGAAAGTGTAGGTCAATCGTCCAGGTGGCTGTGACGTACCCATCGGGTTGATGGCCATTTTCTCCCTGCGCATCCATCTGGCTGAGAATATAGTCGCCCATGATACGGCGCGACTCCCGTTTGCCACCAATATAAGCTACCCAGGCCAGTTTATTGTTGGCATATTTTTCGATCTTGTTGTTTTTCAGGTAAGACCAGTTGCCATAAATGGCCCTGAAATTATGGTCGCGCAATGCTTCAGCATCGTAGATGGTGTTAAAATTGCCGAAGCCGGTCTCCCACTCCCAATCTGATTTAGGCTCATCAATGTGATATTCATCTGAAAATTGCAGTGCCCACGGGGTTTCAGGAAAGGTGGAAGGCTGGTCT
>JAOUKJ010000086.1 GCA_029882675.1 Cyclobacteriaceae bacterium | reverse complement strand
ACCCATATATTCAGTTTGACAAATGGTTTGAGGAAATGATGACCCTTGGTAGTGAAGAGGTAAACTGCATGACGCTGGCTACGGCCAGTACAACAGGCCGGCCAGGCGCCCGGATCGTGCTGCTTAAAGGGATTGAAGACGGCCAATTTGTATTTTACACCAATTATCAAAGTGCAAAAGGACGGGAGATCGAACAGAATCCCCATGTTTGTCTGAATTTTTACTGGCCTGAACTCTCCCGGCAGGTTCGCATTGACGGCATAGCAGAAAGGGTGAGTGAGGCCGCCGCCACCACCTATTTCCAGAGCAGACCCCGGGGAGCACAAGTGGGAGCCTGGGCTTCACCTCAAAGTGCACCCATAGCCAACCGTCAGGTATTGGAAGAGCGGGCCCATGAGATGGAAGAGAAATTCAAAGGCCAGGAGGTATTGCCTAAACCAAAGCAATGGGGAGGATATGGAGTGAAGCCTGTCGCTTTTGAATTCTGGCAGGGCAGGCCCGACAGACTACATGACCGGATATGTTATCTCCTTGACGGAGACAACCAGTGGAATATCCAAAGGCTTTCTCCCTGATATTTTCTTTTTTTATTATTTTAATTTAAGTCCGTATCCGTGAAACCTGAAATTCAGACTAAGTAATTATGGATATCGGCTTATACCTCAGGCGGTATGCCTACCCAAAAAGCTTCTTACCCGCAGTGCTTTCCGCCCCGCCTCACATGGCCGTGGTTATTCCCAGCTACAATGAAGCATCCCTTCCGGACACATTACAATCCCTTAGGAATTGTCACCTCCCAAAAGCGCCAACCGAAGTCATCGTGGTTATTAACCATGGGGAGAACGCCCCTCAACAGATTAAGGATTTTCATGAAAAACAATATGCCCTGATAAAAAGGTGGTCGATCGAAAATTCGAATGAAACACTCAGCTTTCAGGTCATCTATGCCCCGGATCTGCCTGCTAAAACAGCCGGGGTAGGCCTTGCGCGCAAAATAGGCATGGACGAGGCCGTGAGAAGATTAAATAGTGACAACAGCATCATTGTATGCCTGGATGGTGACTGTCTGTGTCCGCCAAATTATTTACAGGCCATAGAAGCCCATTTTGATCTGAATCCCTCTACCCCCGGCTGTGCCATCTATTACGAGCACCCGTTAGCCGGTTCCCTCGATGATGAGATATATTCCGGGATAACACATTACGAACTCTTTCTGCGCTATTACGTCCATGCTCAACGCTATGCCGGTTTTCCCTATGCTTTTCAGACGGTGGGATCTTCCATGGCCACGCGATGTAATGCGTACATCAAACAAGGGGGTATGAATAAAAGAAAGGCCGGTGAAGATTTTTATTTCCTCACCCGGATTATCGCGTTGGGTGGATTCACAGAACTCAGCGAGACCACGGTCATCCCCTCCCCCAGGCTTTCGGATCGCGTACCCTTTGGCACGGGCAAGGCGATGAGTCACTGGCTCGAAAATCAGGTATTGCTCACCTACCCTGTTTTAATTTTCAAAGAACTGCGACACTTTCTCCTCCACCGGCAGCAATACCGGAAAGACCCCACGGCCTGGCAAAAATATACCCATGGCACAACGCTTGGTGCTTACCTCCACTCCATCGGGGCGGATAAAGAGCTGTCGGCTATTTGCGGAAGAAGTCCGTCGGCTGAAACATTCGACAAACATTTCTTCCACTGGTTCAACGGTTTCAGGGTCATGAAATATGCCAACTATGCCCGGGAGCAACTGGGCGGCGTGCCGGTATCACAGGCTGCTGCTGAACTCTGGAGCCTGCTCAGGCCCACTGAACCAAGTGCTATGGAAGTCACTCCCCTGCTGATGGCCTACCGGAATCTTGACAGGTCGAATTGATTTTCGGCTAACCGGAAAAATTTACAAAAGCGTAGTGATATCATTTACCCCTACCACCCGCTGAATATTAAAGCCTTCTCCATATTTCACACCAATGGCCTGTCCCCATTCCCTACCCCTTCCTTCAATAAATTGAAGAAATTCAGGGGTCGACAAAAAGGTTTCCGGATCACTGCTCTCCGGGTCATGAAATTGTGATTTAAAAGCCAGGATAGCTTCCATTTTCGTGCTCCAGTGATCAGAAACATCCACCACAATATCGGGATGTATCGACCAGCCCTGTATATAGGAGTATACTGTTTTGGGGCGCCAGGCTTGCTGCTCTTCACCATCCTGCTCCGTTTTTATAGCACGTAATCCGGCCATAAAACACGCTTCTTTGGCGAGCTGATGCGCACGTCCATGATCGGGGTGACGGTCGTTAGGCGCGTTGATAAAAACAACCTCCGGTTGGTATTTTCGAATGGATTGTACCACCCGGAGTTTATGCGCTTTATTATTTTCAAAAAAGCCATCACTAAAGCCCAGATTTTCCCGGACAGTAAGGCCCAGTATTTGAGTGGCCCTTTCGGCTTCCTGAAGTCTTATTTCACGGGTACCACGGGTGCCCAATTCACCTTCAGTAAAATCAACAACCCCTACCCGGTGGCCTGCATCGATGTGCTTGGCGATAGTTCCCCCGCAACACAGTTCCACATCATCGGGATGTGCTGCGAGGGCCAGAATATCAAGTTTCAATATCTTATATTTATAAAATTCAGCTCACTGTTTCTTCCTGAGCAACCAGGAAACGTTCGGCATCCAGGGCACCCATACAACCCATCCCCGCTGCGGTAATCGCCTGACGGTAATGCTTATCAGCTACATCACCCACGGCAAACACACCTTTTACATTGGTTTTTGAAGTACCCGGCTGGACTTGTATATATCCGGTTTCATCCATATCAATATAATCCTTAAAAATATCGGTATTGGGCTTATGGCCGATGGCCGAAAAATAACCTTTCACCGGCATCTCTCTTTTTTCACCGGTTTTGTTATTATAAACCCGTATACCCTCTACTTCATCAGCTCCTAAAATCTCTTCCACCTCATGGTTCCACAGTATTTCAATATTAGGTTTGCTCATTACACGTTGAGCCATAATCTTACTGGCACGCAGTTCGTCCCTTCTCACAATCATATAAACCTTGGGGCAAAGATTGGCCAGATAACTCGCTTCTTCAGCAGCACTATCGCCACCACCCACCAGGGCTACATCCATTCCTCTGTAAAAATAACCATCACATACAGCACAGGCCGACACCCCTTTATTCAGCAACCGTTCTTCCGAGGGCAATCCCAAATATTTGGCTGTGGCACCCGTGGCAATAATTACCGTCTCTGCAATGATTTCTTTCCGTTCATCGATGATCACTTTATGCGGGTAGCCGGAAAAATCAACAGAGGTCACCATGCCGAAATTTACGGTAGTGCCAAACCGCTCTGCCTGCTTCTGCAAATCCATCATTAATGCGGGGCCATCAATTCCTTCCGGGTAACCCGGGAAATTTTCCACATCTGTAGTTGTAGTCAGTTGTCCACCCGGCTGTCCTCCCGTAAATAAAAAAGGATTTAACCCTGCCCTGCCTGCATATATAGCGGCGGTATAACCCGCGGGACCTGAACCAATAATCAATACTTTTACTTTTTCACTCATCGCAATAAATTATTATTGTTAATCAAATTTAATAAAAAAGGTCTCAATAAATCGAGACCTAAAAATATATAATTGCTAAACAAAATTAACCAAGATAAGGTTTCAACGCTTTGCTCCTTGAAGTATGCCTGAGCCTTCTGATGGCTTTTTCTTTAATCTGCCGTACTCTTTCGCGCGTGAGGTTGAATTTTTCACCTATTTCCTCCAATGTCATACTGTGCTCCCCATTCAGGCCAAAGTACAACGAAATCACATCTGCCTCCCTTTGTGTAAGGGTAGAAAGGGCGCGCTGTACTTCTCTGCGCAGGGAATCGATCATCAATTCCTGATCAGGAGTCACTTCCATGTCATTTTCCAGTACATCGAGCAGACTGTTTTCTTCACCCTGAACAAATGGGGCATCCATAGACACATGACGACCACTGATCTTCATGGTATCTACCACCTCTGCTGTAGTTACTTCGAGCACTTCTGCCAGTTCGTCCGGTGATGGCTCTCTTTCAAAACGCTGTTCTAATTCAGAAAAGGTTTTTGAGATTTTATTTAATGAACCAACCCTGTTTAATGGCAGTCTAACGATGCGCGATTGTTCGGCCAATGCTTGTAATATGGACTGACGTATCCACCATACCGCATAGGAAATAAATTTAAATCCCCGTGTTTCATCAAACCGCTGTGCTGCCTTTATCAATCCCAGATTACCTTCGTTGATCAGGTCTCCCAGCGATAGGCCCTGATTCTGATATTGTTTGGCCACGGATACCACGAAACGCAAATTGGCTTTGGTCAGTTTTTCCAAAGCTTGTTGGTCACCTTCTTTTATCCGCTGAGCCAGTGTCACCTCCTCATCGGGAGTCAGGAGGTCAACCTTTCCAATCTCCTGCAGATATTTGTCTAGTGACTGACTTTCACGGTTAGTGATTTGTTTGCTGATCTTAAGCTGTCTCATTCAAGCGTATATTTGTTAATCTACTACTTATGCAAAACGAAAATACAAAAATAAAGTTCATTCCCTCAGGTAAAAAACTTTTTGATCAACACATCATTATGATTCCTGTTGTGTTGGTTTATTCCTTTCAGGGCGGGGTATCAGGGCCTTACGAGAAAGTTTAAATTTGCCGGTCTTCCGGTCAACATCAAGGAGTTTTACCTTAATCACTTCACCAAGTTCAAGCACGCCATCCATGGTTTCCAGTCGTTCCCATTTTATCTCTGAAATATGCAGCAAGCCTTCTTTGCCTGGCATAAACTCAATAAAGGCACCAAAAGGCATGATGGATTTCACCAATCCGTCATAGACTTCGCCAACTTCGGGCTCTACGACAATTTGTTTAATTCTGGTAAGCGCATCATTCATCGAATTAGCATCTGAAGAAAAGACGGAAACCTTTCCTTTATTTTCTATTTCTTCAATGATTACGGTAGCGCCCGTTTCTTTTTGTATTTCCTGAACAATTTTACCACCGGGGCCAATGACTGCGCCAATCAAATCTTTATTGATCATAATCACGGCTGATCTCGGGGCATGAGGTTTGAGGTCGGCTTTCGGACTCTCCAGGGTTTTTTTCATCTCTCCCAGGATATGTAATCTGCCGTTTTTAGCCTGTGCCAAAGCTTCCGCAAGCACTTCATAAGCCAAGCCGTCTACTTTGATGTCCATCTGGCAGGCCGTAATGCCTTTTTCCGTTCCGGTAACTTTAAAATCCATATCACCCAGGTGGTCTTCATCGCCCAGGATATCAGATAATATCGCATATTTTCCTGTTTCACTATCAGAGATCATACCCATGGCAATACCCGATACCGGGGCAGATACCTGTATACCTGCATCCATCAAAGCCAGGCAGCCGGCACAAACCGTTGCCATTGAAGAAGATCCGTTTGATTCCAGGATGTCAGATACGATTCGTATGGTATATGGATTGTCTTCATCTTTGGGAAGAACATTTTTCAAGGCACGCATGGCCAGGTTTCCATGACCTATTTCCCGACGACCCGGGCCGCGGTTTGGTCTTACCTCTCCAGTAGAAAAGGCCGGAAAATTATAATGCAGCATAAACCGGTTATAACCCGATATCATCGCCCCATCGATCATTTGCTCATCGAGCTTAGTGCCCAGGGTAACGGTAGACAAAGACTGGGTTTCCCCACGGGTAAACAACGCCGATCCATGAGCACCGGGCAGATAATCAACCTCTGACCAGATCTGCCTGACCTGATCAAAAGCCCGTCCGTCCAACCTCACACTTTCATTCAGCACCAGGTTACGGGCGGCCTCTTTTTTAATTTTCTTATAGTATTTGGAGATCATTGCCTCATTGCGTGGCTCTTCCGTTTCGGGCAATCCTTCAACAAAACCGGCAATTAAACCTTCGAGCAATTCATTCCTTTCTTTTTTCGTATTTGAGCGTTGCTTATAAACCTCATATACCTTATCATAAAGAGCTGCTTGCATAGACGCCTGAAGCTCTTCATCATTCACTTCATGTGAATATTCTCTTTTTTCAGTCTTTCCAGTCTCTTCCTGCAGTTCCAGCTGCACCTGACACTGTACTTTTATTGCTTCGTGAGCAAGCTTCAGGGCTTCAATCATCTCCTCTTCACTCACCTCCTTCATTTCACCTTCTACCATCATAATGTCCTTGATGGTAGCAGCAACAATCAGGCTAATGTCAGCCTTCTCCATTTGCTCATAGGAAGGGTTGATTACCCATTTTCCTTCAACACGTGAAATCCTGACTTCAGAAATAGGCCCATCAAAAGGTATATCAGAAACGGATAGTGCTGCTGAGGCAGCAAATGCAGCCAGGGCATCAGGGGCGGCCTTCAGGTCTCCCGAAATCAAAGATATGTTTATCTGTGTTTCTGCATGATAATCGTCTGGGAAAAGGGGTCGTATTGCCCTGTCAACCAGTCGGCAAATCAACACCTCATAATCAGAAAGTCTTGCCTCTCTTTTAAGAAATCCACCGGGTATTTTACCTGATGATGCGAATTTCTCCTGGTAATCCACGGATAAGGGCAGGAAGTCCACACCTTCTCTGGCGTCCTTTGTTGAAACGACAGTAGCCAGAAGCATGGTATCACCCATTCTCACTACGACTGCGCCGTCCGCCTGGCGGGCCAATTTCCCTGTTTCAATAGAAATAGTCCTTCCATCATCCAGCGTGATGGTCTTAGTTATGACATTACTTAACATAAAAATTATCTTTTCTTAATGGCAGATGCTCCGCTAAAGCAATACGTCCTATCGAATACCGACATGATATGGCAGAACAAAAATAAAAGGGGACCCCTTGTCAGGCCCCCAAACAAATAAATTACTTCCTCAAATTCAGGTCAGCAAGTACTGCTCTATATCGCTCAATTTCTTTATCGTGCAAATAGTGCAACAACTTCCTGCGCTTACCTACCAAACGCAAAAGTCCTTGCTGCGTTGAATAATCTTTCTTATTCTTCTTTAGGTGCTCCGTAAGGTGGCTTATCCTTTTTGTGAATAGTGCGATTTGTGATTCAGCAGATCCGGTATCCTCCACTTTTTTTGAATACCCGTGTGCAGAGAATATTTCCCTTTTCTTCTCTTTTGTTAAATACATATGCTTTTTAATTACTCCTTTTCTATCCTTTTAAATCAATTCGCAAAGGTAATGCTTCATCCTGAATTATCCCAATTAACCCTCTTTATTTGTCTTATTTTTTTCGGGCAAACCAATTTCTTATACGAAGTAATATTACGTGATAGAAATCAAGGTCGAATAGTCTGGCATCTTTTCTGGCCTGCCTGAGGAAAAATAACCCGATAGGAAGGAGCAGGATGTTTGCCGACCAAATGCCTGCCCAAGGGTAGACCAGGTCTTTTTTGGCCCATTTTTCCCCTGTCATGGTAAAGACATAATAAATAATAAAGAAAAGGATGGAAACGAGCACCGGCACGCCGAGCCCTCCTTTTTTGATGATCGAACCAAGCGAAGCACCAATTAAAACCATAACCATGCAAGCAAAAGAATAGGCGATGATTTTATGGTATTGAATCAGGTAAACACGCGTTTCAAAGTCGGCTGAGTTCAGGAAGTTGACATCGCCCTCCACACGTGCTTTCGCTTGTCTTATTTTATGCAAAGCATGATCTACCACCATCTTTAATTCCTCCTCCGATTCGTCTATTTCATCGACTAATGCCATGACTTTTGCTTGTTTTTCGGGAGGCATTTCCACCTTGGGAAGTTCCTGTCGCTTACTGCCCGGGTCTTTTTGCAACACCTGGATCTGCGCTTTAAAGTTCTCAGAAATTCGGGGCACAGCAGGCTTGGTCCTGATGGTTGTGGTTGTTGCTGCCGAATCCGAAACTTCCTCGTCATCAACCCATGACGAATCTGCCGGATCATCCAACAAAGAAAGGGAGTCTAGCAAATTTTTATAATCCTGCAATTCAGGTGTCAGCTGGGGAGGGTTATCACGCATATGATAACTAAAAATGGCGCTATATGAATAGAAAAAATCCATCACACGCCCCAGGCGGCGGTATTCTATCGAGTCGATATCTGTCTCTATTTCTTTCAGTCCGCGCATCAGGCGGTTTCGGGAAAAGAGCTCCTTATCAGTACGTTCCAGGTCAAAAGATTCCAGATCAAAGATCATTTCACTCGTTGCAAACTTCACTTTAGAAAAGGCGTTCTTCAGGTTTTTCCGATTACTGGACATTGTTCCCTTATTGGAGGTTCCTTCAAGGTAGGAGTGGCCGTTAAACAACTCCATTTTAAGATACCGTTCGTCCATGATGGTTGTCATACGGCCTGAGTCTGCCAGAGTCACCTCTGTGTTTCCGTTCCGGTTGCTATGATCATAGACAATCACACCTTTCAGCGTCTGCCCATCTTTCATTTTTTCCTCCACCCTGATGCTAAAACTATTCAGGCCACCATAAAACTCCCCTTCGGGAAGATCCAGGCTGGGCTTTTTTCGTTTTATATCCCACATCAGTGAATAAGCCTCCAGGGCAGATCGGGGCACCAGGTAATTGTTGGAAATAAATGCAACACCTGTTAGGAAAATAGAAAAAATAAAAATAGAGCGCATGGCCCGGGGTAAAGAGATACCCCCACTTTTTATGGCCGTCAGCTCGGAGTGTTCGCCCAGATTTCCAAAAGTCATCAGCGAAGAAAGCAGGATAGCCAATGGAAAGGCAGACGGTGAGACAAAGATCGCAAAATGCATCATCAGCTGTCCAATCACACTCCAGCCCAGGTCTTTACCTACCAGATCATCAAAATACTTAAGCATATGCTGTGTGAGCAATATAAAGATCACCACCAGCATCGTCAAGATAAAGGGCCCTATAAACGATCCGAAGACAATTTTGTCAACTTTCTTCATTCCATTATTTCATTCAACGCACAAAGCTACAAAAACTGTGCAGAAATGATAGCCCAAAAAAAAATTAACCTCCAACGGTTTCTTTTAATGTATGTATCAGCGATTCCCAGAGGTCTGCCAGCTCTCCCTGATCATCAATGTCCGAATAATCTGTTATTTTAATAAAGACAGATTGGGTCAGCTCATTTACTTCCAGTCTGATCTCAAAATATGAAGGATCTTCTTTGTCCTCCTCGTTTTCGGGCAGAAACTCAAATTTCACATAATGGTTGGTTCGATGGGCTAATACCCGGGCCTGATGGGCCTCCCCTTCCCATGTAAAAGTATAATTTCCATCTTCATCAACAGATACATCGTCAGCAAACCACTGTGCCAAACCACTGGGACTAAATAAATAGGGGTAGAGCATCCTTGCCGATGCATTTATTTCATAATCGCCTGTAAATAAGGTCTTACTCATAAGAATAGTTGTTTAAATTACTTCCTTTTGAAGTTGGTTTTAAGATATATTTATTTTTCCGAAACTGCAATAAAAAACGCGAAACTATTGAGGGCAATATAACCAAATTAAAATGATGAACTAAATATTCGTTCATAAGGTTGCGTATTTTCGACTAATCTTCTTAATATTGCGCTCCGTTTTCGGAGACAAGTGATTCAAAGTTGCCTGTCGGACATCAGAAAAAGGAGCACACCCCTCTTCACACACCCTAAAATGATCACTGTCAGCAATTAACTGATCATTGTTCACTGCATACTGAAATGGCGAGGTAGCTCAGCTGGTTAGAGCGTCGGATTCATAACCCGGAGGCCGGGGGTTCAAGTCCCCCCCTCGCTACAAAGCAGAGTGAGAAACAGAGCGAAAGCGGCGTTTATCGCTCTGCTTTTCTTCATTCTCACACTCTTTCTCATTCTAAATCAACGAGAATGTTCGACTTTCAAAAACTGAACGTTTACCAAAAGGCAAAGCACTTTCATGGCTTCTGTATTGGGTTGATAGAATCAAAACATTTCAGTCGTTTTACAAATGATCAATTAGGGCGGGCTTCCTTTAGTATCGTTTTGAATATAGCAGAAGGGTCTGGACGTTTTTCAAAGGCAGACCGGAGAAATTTTTTTGTTATCGCTCGAAGTTCAGTATTTGAGTGTGTTGCTGCTTTGGATGTGCTAAAAGATCAAAAATTAATCTCTGTTGATGAATATCAGGGAGCAGAAAAACTAGCAGATGAATTAAGTAGAATTCTGTATTCTATGATTCAAAATCTTAAAACAAAATAGTAGTTACTCAGTCAGAGGGAGGAAAATCTCACACTTTAAACATTGTCAAGTTTAAACAATATAGCCTCCAAAACAATCGCCGTATCCACCATCAATAGGCCTGTTTCAGAAATGGAAAGGTTCGATATTTGTCCCGTTCTGGCTACAAAAACAGTTTGGAGTGTGAGTATTGAGCAAGAGAAAATGCTCGTATTCCAAACTGTTTTTCCCTCTTGCTATCTTGCTGTTCTCACACTGTCCCAATTCCAGGAGAAAGGTAAAGGTTTCCTATCACAACAACTTCAATATCCTTAACAAAAAAGTTCGATAATTGTCCCGTTCTGGCTACGAAAACAGTTTAGAGTCTGGAGCAAGAGCTCCCGCCCATGCGGGACAGGTTTTAAACTGTTTCTTTTTTTGGGGACTATTGGTTTTCTTTTGGAGCCTTCTTCTAAACTGTTTTTCCCTCTTGCTGTATCCTCACACTGTATGCTGTCTTGCTCTTGCTCACACTGTCCTACTTCCCTACGAACGGGAAAAATTTCCATTTATTACTACTCTTATATCCAGCATCAGAAGGTACTTTTGAGGAGTGGAAAAGGTTCGATATTTGTCCCGCCCTCGCTACAAAAACAGTTTAGAGTCTTGAGCAAGAGCATAGAGGTTTTAAACTGTTTCTTTTTTTTTGGGGGTACTGTTTTCTCTTGGGACTATTCCTCTAAACTGTTTTTCCCTCAATACTCTCCCGCGAATGCGGGACTGTTGCTCACACTATCCCTTTCCCAAGAGAAAGGTAGAGGTTTCCAACCAC
>JAOUKJ010000602.1 GCA_029882675.1 Cyclobacteriaceae bacterium | reverse complement strand
CAGGACTGGGCAAACATTTTAAGCTGATCATTGAATGACGACACGCCAACATGCTGTCCCGTAGGCACGGGAGCGCACGGACGCATACAGTGGACGTTGGGGCACATGTTGAACTGACAAGGAACCAAATTAAAAAAACGGCAGATTACGGAATTAAAAATGAATAAAGACGACATGTCTCAAAGTGCAACAGAACAAGGTGTTCAAATAATGTTCAACGGTGAGAATGAGCTCGATTATTTTTTTCGTCGATAATGGAATCAATTCTTCAGTATTCCTACTTCCTATCGGTGGATCAAATTCCGACAATTGAATAGTTTATTTTAAAACTAAATGAAGTAATTACTCCAACCTAATAATATAAACCTGCCTATCTCCCGTAGTTACCGAATTAAACCCGATCATATCGCCATTCGGGCTCCAGCGGGGGTGAAGATCGCAGGCGGCATCTTTGCCGTTGTCGCGGAAAACGGTGGGGTGCTTATAGCGGCCCATGGGAAGCACCGCTTCGGTCTCCATGTGCATGAGGTACAACTTTTGTTCCCGCAGTCCCTTGTTGCCGGGATAGGTGTCCGTCACCATCCATTGGCCATCGGGAGAGAAGGTGCCATGCCCGTCGTAATCGAGTAGGCCATTGCCCAGGCGTTTGTAGTTGTCCTGCCCTACAGTAAAGAGGATATGGGCATCACCTTCTGCCTGGTAGCTCGCAGTGATCATCAGGTCGTCTTCACTAAGCCAGTCAAAGTGCGATCCGCCCCAACCATCGGGAAAACAACGCCTTAAATGCTGCCCGTCCCGATCCACCGTAAAAGACGTGGTGTTTCTTTCGGGAATGGCCCTGGCCAGCCAGAAGATGCGCCCGCCTTCACGACTAAAGAGCACATGGTTGAAATATTCGATACCTTCTGCCGGCACTTCCGGCACCTGGTCTTTTACGTCGTTGATCGATACAAGCAGTTTGCCTTCTCCTGTTTCCAGGTTGACCATAATAAGACCGTCGTCTTCCGGAAACTGCTCCGACAGCCGGGTATCCTGCCCATCGCCCGCGTAACCATAGGCCTTCCTTGTAGTACGGAGCCGGGAGAAATTGATGCTTACCGCCTCTTTTCCATTGGGGGAAACCGCCGCGACAGGGTAGGGAATGGTCCTGATCTTTTCTTTGGTATGCACGTCCATAATAATCGACACAAACTTTCCATCTTCAAAGTCGTTGTAAATAATCCGTGAATTGGGATGCGTGCCCAGCCAATGGGCCATACAACCTTGCTGGAAGTTCCAGGCACGTGTCTCAGCCAAAGGAATAAACTCATTAGTTTCCAGGTCAACCAGTCCCAGTGTAGCGGGATCATCTGCTTCCGGCAACCGGTACTTGATAGGTGTTTGCAATACCGTAACATAACGCTGGTCCTGGCTAAAGGAGTTGATGCCATAATAGCTGGCAAATAAATGCTCGTTGGGTCCGGAGGTAATGGCCACGGCCTCGGAGACTTTGGGGAAGGGAACAGCCCCGGATGATATTTCAGTAGTATCGCTTTGGTTTACAGGCGCTGAAGTATTTGTACTACAACCCATAATCAATACAGGCAAGGCCAGAACTAATAAGCGTATGATTGGGTTTTTTACTGAAGTCATTTTTTAAGCAATTTTAACTTTCCGTTCTTTATCTGCCGAATAGGCTAAACAGGCAAGGATATGTTCTTTTTTAATGGAAGGGTAATCATTCATTATATCATCGAAAGACATTTCTGAGGCCAACCAACCGAGCACGTCAAACACAGAAATTCGCGTGCCTTTAATGACCGGTTTGCCAAACCTTATATTAGGGTTGATTTCTATGTAATCTTTATATTTTATACCCTAAATATACGAAATTATTTGATGTGATGTCAGTGTGTATCTAAAATACGAAGGTGTTTTTCAGCCCCCAGGGGGCTGAAAAACATTAAAATATGGAAATTTCAGTACCCCGCCCTCGGGCGGGGTACTGAAATTTCCATATTAGGTTTTTAACTGTAGTACTAAAACAAGTGATTGACCGAAAATAGAATAACATATATCCTTAAATCCGACTGCGGATTTAAGGATGATTACACCATAAACTCCACCAAATACATCTGTCGCGTACCCGTTTCAGTATCAATGGCGTCAAAGCAAATTTTGTTTCCCGAGGGGTTCCATCGCGGGTGGAAATCACACCGCACATTGCCCGACATGTATTTTTTGTCATTTACCGGGAAATTGCAAAGGATCATCCCTTTGTCCAGTTCCATATCATAGAGCCAGAGCGACTGTGATTGGCTTGCTTTGTCTTTTCTGTCCGTGGCCATCCACCGGCCATCGGCTGTAAAGGTGCAGTGTCCGTTGCCAATGATAAAATTATCACCCACCACACGGTAGTCTGCTTTCCCGTCATAAAACAAATAGTGTTTCATTCTGTTCCCGCCCGGGGGAGTAAAGGTGGCAATGATTTCGTCATCACCTCTCCACCCGAAATGCGAGACACCTGTGCCAAACGGGATGACCATACGCAGGTCGCTACCGTCCATATTTGCCGTAAACATGGCAGAATCGAGGCCCTTTCTTTCATTCCATGACCGGGCCAAAAACAGAAAACGGGTACCCGATGGGTTGATCACGGTATGGTTAAACCACATGTGCCTTTTGGCCAGGGCCGGGTAACCTGCCACTGCCTGCTCAAAAACTTCTTTGATACTTACGATCAACTTTGTTTTGTTGGTCTCAAGGTCGAGCAGGAAAACCCC
>JAOUKJ010000601.1 GCA_029882675.1 Cyclobacteriaceae bacterium | reverse complement strand
CGGTTAATTGTTACCTTTACAAACAAGACATTATGGACTACATCACCAGAAATATTGAAAGAGAGCTGGAAGAACATATTCAATTTTTTCCTGTTACAGCCATTTTGGGACCCAGGCAATGCGGCAAATCCACATTGGTACGGGAATATTTCCGAAATAAGGAGGGAAGTGTTTATCTTGATTTGCAACGGGCCTCCGACAGGCAAAAGATCAGCCAGCCGGAACAATATTTTTCCTATCATCAGGACAAGCAGATATGCCTTGACGAGGTGCAGCAAGTCCCTGAAATATTTACTGTTTTGCGCAGTGTGGTGGACCAGGACAGAAGGCCTGGTCGGTTTATTGTATTGGGCTCCGCATCGCGGGAATTGATCAAACAGAGCTCTGAATCGCTGGCCGGTCGGATTGGTTATCTGGAGCTTTCGCCCTTTATTTTTCCTGAAGTGAAGGCAAAAAAACCTATTTATGACCTGTGGTTGCAGGGTGGTTTTCCGGACGCTTTTCTGTCTTCATTGAATATGAGTATCAAATGGCGGGACAATTTCATCCGTACATTTTTGGAAAGGGACATACCGCAGATCGGTTTTTCCATACCGGCCAATACAATGGGGCGATTGTGGAAAATGCTGGCCCACAATCATGGACAGTTGACCAACCTTTCTCATTTGGGCCGTTCTTTGGGGGCAAGCCATACATCGGTACGCAACTATATTGATCTGTTGAACCAGACTTTCATGACCAGGGAACTGCTTCCAATGGAAAGTAATCTGGGGAAAAGGCTGGTAAAATCATCGAAGTTGTACATCCGGGATTCAGGCATTTTGCATCGTTTGCTTCTCATCAATACGTACGATGACCTGACTTCCCATCCGGTATATGGTTTTTCCTGGGAAGGATTTGTCATTGAAAATATCTGTTCTTTCCTGAGCACATTTGAGTCATTCTTTTATAAAACGGCCCATGGGGCGGAGCTCGATCTGGTAATGGTACAAGGCAAAAAAAAGCTGGCCTTTGAGGTCAAAGTGGCCGACGCACCAAAGGTGACCCGGGGTTTCTGGACGGCCCTGGAGGATGTACAGCCCGACATCACCTATGTGGTCTCTCCATTGGCCGACAAGTATCCCATTGCTGAAAATGTATGGGCCGTTGGTCTGGAGCAGTTGTTTGAAGAATTGGAGGGTTTGCGCAGTTAACGTTCATATAGCTGGAGTTGAAACCCTTGTTACCAGTCCTAAAAATCATCCACCTCCCGATACGCCTTGATCAATTTCTCTTCCCCTTCCTTTCCCGGATGGAAATTGCCGTGTTCCATGCCTAAAATCCCTTTATATCCTTTGTCCCGGATATGTTTGAATACGTTTTTGTAATTGATCTCTCCGGTGCCGGGCTCTTTTCTGCCGGGGTTGTCGCCAGTTTGGATATAGGCGATCTCTTCCCACGACTGATCGATGTTGGGGATGAGGTTGCCTTCCTGGATCTGGTGGTGATAGATGTCGAAAAGCATTTTACACGAAGGGCTCCCCACAGCCTTGCATAGCTCATAGGCCTGTGAAGCCTTGGTGAGGAAGAACCCCGGGTGGTTGAAAAAGTTCAGTGGCTCCAGTACCATGGTCAGGTTATGTGGCTCCAGGATTTCACAGGCATACTTTAAGGTGTCCATCACCGTGACGGTCTGGTAGCCCATTTCCTGACTGAGGTTGAGCTTACGTGGAACGACGGTCATCCAACGGGCATTTACCCTTTTGGCAATTTCAACGGCCTCACGGGTATTTTTCAAAAAACCTTCCCGGGCCTCTTTGTCCGTATCGGTCATATTAGCGCCATTGGGTATCCTGATAACAAATACGCCCATTTCCATGCCCAGTTTTTCCAGCTTTTTACCAATACGTTTTTGGTCTTCTACAGACCTCCGGGGCAGGTTGTTGTCTTCCATGGCGCGGAAACCATGGTCATACATAAACTGTATCTGGTCTTCCAGGTCCTCTCCGGCAGAATTTTTGAACATCCCGAAATGGGGGGCGTATTTCATCTGAAAGGGCTTTTCTGCCTTTTCACTGGAATAGGCCAGTCCCGGGGTGGTTGTCGCCACGGCACCCACGGCGGCCCCTTTTGCAAGGAAGTCTCTTCTTTTCATTTGAATGTGTTTGTTTCAAGTGTAATAATAAACAGTTATCAGGTGATGTGCAAAAACAGAAATCAGATTGCAGGGCTAATTTCCAAAATCTAAACGATAACCAATTGTTTAGTTATCGACACTTCACTAATTTTAAGAAACCAGCATACACCGAGGAATAACATGAGTGTCAAGGGAGTAAAAATAGTCTACGATCAAAAGAAAGACTGGAAGCGCTTTCTGAGAATGGCCGACGACCGGGACAAATTGGAAGACACCTGGAAAGATTGGCATGAAGAATATAAAAAAATGGCAAACATAAACTGATTACGGTCATCGATACCATCCTGACCATTGATAATAACACATCACTTACTGACAAGGCCCAACTCCTGGCCCGGGTGGTTTCCAATCGGTATTTTCAAAACCCGAAAATCATGTTTTATCTTGTATGCATAGGGGCCGTTAATTATCTTGGTCAGTTATAAATACAATACTGTTCGATTAGCTATACATTCACTTACCTAAAACCATATATCATGAAAAGCAATAATATCGTTGACAATCCCGATAGCTGGGACGAGGCCAGTGAAGAATATGCCTCGAAAATAGCCCCGACAATTATAGACCAATTCACCCCTGAATTTGTAG
>JAOUKJ010000001.1 GCA_029882675.1 Cyclobacteriaceae bacterium | reverse complement strand
AGGGCCTTTAATGGCCAAAATATCAGCAGGTGTAATCGCACCATCACTCAAAGGAGTACCCGCTTTCACGAAGTCGTTGTCCTGAACAAGGATATGTTTGGAAAGCGAAACGAGATATCTCTTTTTAACACCATCCTTCGACTCTACGTATATCTCCCGGTTTCCTCTTTTAATTCCACCATAAGTGACAACACCATCAATTTCACTTACTACTGCAGGGTTTGAAGGGTTTCTGGCCTCAAACAATTCAGTCACTCTGGGAAGACCCCCTGTAATATCCCGCGACTTACCAATGTTTCTTGGTATTTTCACCAGGATGTGTCCAGCCTTAATTTTCTTCCCATTATCCACCGCTATATGCGCTCCCACCGGAATGTTGTATCCTTTGGCGGTATCCTTGGCATTAACAATAATGGCCGGGTTCTTTGTTTTATCACGGGTATCCGTAATCACTTTTTCACGGTGTCCTGTTTGTTCATCAGATTCCTCTCTATAAGTGACCCCTTCAATGATTGAATCATACTCTATAGTACCATCGTATTCCGAAAGAATTACGGCGTTATAAGGATCCCAGAAACAAATTTCATCACCCTTTTCAACCTGCTGGCCCTCTTTTACTTTAAGGTGCGCTCCGTAAGGAACGTGGTTTGAAATCAAAACCAGTTTTCTCTTTTTATCAACCACACGAACTTCACCCGTCCTACCCATCACTACACTTATTGGCTTACCATCTGCATTGGTAGTTTCCAGGGTTCTCAATCCATCAAATTCAATTGTACCACTGAACTTTGATTTTATGTTAGCATCTACGGCAATCCTTGCAGCAGTACCACCTACGTGGAACGTACGTAAGGTCAGCTGTGTACCCGGCTCACCAATGGATTGTGCGGCAATTACTCCAACGGCTTCTCCTATTTCCACCATCCGGCCACTGGCGAGGTTTCTTCCATAACAATTGACACAACCTCCCTGCTTGGTCTCACATGTTAGCACAGACCGTATTTCTACTTCTTCTATACTGGTTTCATCGATCCGCTTAGCAACTTCTTCCGTAATCTCAGCATTGGCCTCACAGATGATTTCTTCGGTCAATGGATCGTAAATATCATGTACTGACACCCTGCCAAGTATTCTTTCTGCAAGTGGCTCAACAATATCCTCATTATCTTTGAGGGCTGCCACCGTAAGTCCTCTTAACGTTGCACAATCTTCTTCAGTAATTACAAGATCCTGAGCCACATCTACCAGTCTTCTTGTCAGGTATCCGGCATCTGCCGTTTTAAGGGCAGTATCAGCCAAACCTTTACGGGCACCGTGCGTAGAAATAAAATATTCAAGTACATCAAGACCTTCTTTAAAGTTTGATAAGATGGGGTTTTCAATAATTGAACCCACAGCGCCTACCAGATTCTTTTGAGGTTTAGCCATAAGCCCTCTCATACCACCTAACTGACGTATCTGCTCTCTTGAGCCCCTTGCTCCTGAGTGCATCATCATATAAATAGAGTTAAAACCCTCTTTATCTTCTTCCAATTGCTTCATCAAAGTATTGGTAAGAAGTGTATTTGTCCGTGTCCAAATATCAATTACCTGATTATAACGTTCGTTATCAGTAATCAGACCCATATAATAGTTACTCCAGACCTCCTCTACTTCTACTTTGGCGTCTTTCACAAGACTGTCCTTTTCTTTCGGGATCATCACATCGTTAAGTCCCATAGAAAGACCTCCCTTATAAGCCATGTAGAACCCCAGATTTTTAATGTCATCGAGGAATTGGGCTGCACGTGCATGCCCTGAGATTTTAAAGACATCTGAAATGATGGTCTGTAATTTCTTTTTGGTGAGCAACTCATCTACAAATCCTACTTCTTCAGGCACGAATTGATTAAACAATACACGTCCGGCTACCGTATCAATAATTTTTTCTTCTAATGTACCCTCGTCCGTACGTACAGTTGTTCTCACTTTAATTAAAGCATGAATAGACAGTCGTCTTTCATTAAGTGCAATAATCACCTCTTCAACACCATAGAAAATGGTTCCTTCGCCTTCTGAGTCTTTTCGTCCTTTAGTCACATAATAAAGACCCAGAACCATATCCTGTGAAGGTACTGTTATGGGAGCTCCGTTAGCCGGATTCAAAATATTATGTGAGGAAAGCATTAAAACACTGGCTTCCAATACAGCTTCCTGGCCCAACGGAACATGCACAGCCATCTGGTCACCATCAAAGTCGGCATTAAAAGCAGTACACACCAAAGGGTGAAGCTGAATGGCCTTACCCTCGATAAGTTTGGGTTGGAAAGCCTGGATACCCAGACGGTGCAAAGTAGGAGCCCTGTTAAGAAGGACAGGATGCCCCTTGAGTACATTTTCTAAAATATCCCAAATTACCGGGTCCTTCCGGTCTACGATCTTCTTGGCAGATTTTACAGTTTTCACAATCCCTCTTTCAATCAGTTTCCTGATTACAAAGGGCTTATAAAGTTCAGCTGCCATATCCTTAGGCAATCCACATTCATGCAATTTCAATTCAGGTCCCACAACAATGACCGAACGTCCGGAATAATCGACACGTTTTCCAAGCAAATTTTGACGGAAACGTCCTTGTTTACCCTTCAACATATCGCTGAGTGATTTTAATGCTCTGTTTCCATCACTTCTTACAGCATTAACTTTCCGGCTGTTGTCAAACAGCGAATCTACGGCCTCCTGAAGCATACGTTTTTCGTTTCGCAGGATGACTTCAGGTGCCTTAATATCTATTAGTCTCTTCAGCCTATTATTTCTAATAATCACCCTTCTGTACAAGTCATTCAGGTCTGATGTCGCAAACCTGCCACCATCGAGTGGCACCAATGGGCGTAATTCAGGTGGAATAACCGGCACCATCTTAATGATCATCCACTCGGGCCTGTTTTCAATACGTGTTCTTGCATCACGAAAAGCTTCCACCACTTTAAGTCTTTTCAATGCTTCCGCTTTCCGTTGCTGGGAAGTATCCGTAGCCGCCTGGTGTCTTAATTCATAGCTTAATTCATCAAGTTTTATACGTGAAAGAAGCATTTCAAGGGAATCAGCTCCCATTTTCGCAATAAACTTATTCGGATCGCTATCTTCTAATGCCTGGTTTTCACGAGGAAGTTTATCCAGGATATCCAGGTATTCATCTTCAGTTAGAAAGTCCATATAGGAAATCCCTTCCTCTTCCTTAATACCGGGCTGGATAACAACATAGCGTTCATAATAAATAATCTGATCCAGCTTTTTGGTAGGTAAGCCAAGCAGGTATCCAATTTTATTGGGAAGTGACCTGAAGTACCAGATATGGGCCACCGGCACTACCAGCTCGATGTGTCCCATACGTTCTCTACGTACTTTTTTTTCTGTCACCTCAACCCCACAACGGTCACAAATTATTCCTTTATATCTTATCCGCTTATATTTGCCACAATGACATTCCCAATCTTTCACGGGTCCGAATATCCGTTCACAAAACAGTCCCCCCATCTCAGGCTTATAAGTCCTGTAGTTTATAGTTTCAGGTTGGGTCACTTCACCATGCGAACTCTCCAGTATAGATTCCGGTGAGGCCAGGCTTATAGTAACTTTTGAAAAATCGGTATTGATCTTTTTATTTTTTCTGAATGACATAGTCGTAAGTTGTCAAATTAAAAAACACGATTATAAGTATTAGTCTAATGTAATTTCAAGTGCAAGACCTCTTAGTTCATGCACCAATACATTAAACGATTCAGGGATATTCGGTTTCTTCATATTTTCCCCTTTTACAATAGCCTCATAGGCTTTGGCCCTACCAATAACATCATCTGATTTAATGGTAAGTATCTCCTGTAGGATATTGGCTGCACCAAATGCTTCCAGTGCCCACACTTCCATTTCTCCAAAACGCTGGCCACCAAACTGGGCCTTTCCTCCCAATGGTTGTTGCGTAATCAATGAATATGGCCCGATAGACCTGGCGTGCATTTTATCATCCACCAGGTGACCCAGTTTCAGCATGTAGGTAATACCTACAGTTACCGGTTGGTCAAAACGCTCACCTGTAAGACCATCATATAAGTAAGTTCTTCCATAATCCGGGAGATTCGCTTCCTTAAGTTCTTTTTGAACATCAGCCATTGTAGCTCCGTCAAAAATTGGTGTAGCGTATTTTTTATCCAGTTTCTTTCCAGCCCATCCGAGTACGGTTTCAAAAATCTGCCCAAGGTTCATCCTTGAAGGCACACCCAACGGATTCAGACATATATCTACCGGAGTTCCATCTTCCAGGAATGGCATATCCTCTTGCCTTACAATTCTTGCTACCACACCCTTATTCCCATGTCGACCGGCCATTTTATCACCTACTTTTAGCTTACGCTTTTTAGCGATATACACTTTTGCGAGCTGAACAATACCTGCCGGAAGCTCATCACCTACTTCAAGTGTAAACCTGTCGCGTTTAAATTCACCGGAAACTTCATTACGCGCATTCACATAATTCTTTATTAGTCGGCCAACCTGATCATTTATTTTCTCTTCGGTTGTCCAATTATCCAGAATAATATCAGCTATTAGGTTCGTCTCATCCGGAACATTCAAGTTACTTTCATCACGGTAGGCATTTTTAGCAGGGAAAAGATTTTCCCTAACATTGTTTTCATTAAACTTCACGCCTTTACTAATGATTTCATCACCAAATTTATGCTTTACACCCTGCGATGTTTTACCTTTCAGTAATTCAGTCATTTTCATGATGACTTCTTCTCTTAATCCGACAAGTACTTTTGAATATTTTGACTTGAGCACTTCCACCTCTTTTTTGGAGCGGCTTCTTAACTCTTTGTCTTTTTTAGGCCGGCTAAACAACTTAGTATCAATTACTGTACCGCGTAAAGAAGGAGAGGCCTTCATTGATGCATCTTTAACATCTCCGGCTTTATCCCCAAAAATAGCACGCAACAATTTTTCTTCTGGTGTAGGGTCTGATTCGCCCTTGGGGGTAATCTTACCGATTAATATGTCCCCTTCTTTCACCTCAGCACCTGTTCTGATCACTCCATTTTCATCGAGATGCTTAACAGCATCTTCACTTACATTAGGAATTTCAGAAGTAAGTTCTTCTTCCCCACGTTTGGTGTCTCTTACTTCAAGTTCAAATTCTTCAATATGCAAAGAAGTAAATACATCTTCACGCACTACCCTTTCACTAATGACAATGGCATCCTCAAAGTTATAACCCTGCCATGGCATATATGCCACCTGTAGGTTTCTACCCAGGGCTAATTCCCCTTTTTGTGTAGCATAACCTTCAACAAGGGGTTGTCCTTTATCCACCTTTTCCCCTTTACGTACTATTGGACGTAAATTGATACAGGTATCCTGATTCGTCCGTTGAAATTTAATCAGTTTGTAAGTTTTGTACTCATCACCAAACCTTACCGCCTTCTCATCTTCAGTAAGCGTATATTTAATCCTGATCTTCATGGCATCGACATAATCAACGATACCCGTTCCTTCAGATAGAACCAGTGTTCGTGAATCAATGGCTACTCTTTTTTCCAACCCTGTACCTACAATAGGTGCTTCAGGCTGCAATAAAGGAACAGCCTGGCGCTGCATATTAGAACCCATCAGGGCTCTGTTCGCATCATCATGTTCAAGGAATGGAATGAGTGATGCAGCTACAGAAACAATCTGGTTTGGAGCCACATCCATATATTTCACGTCGCCGGGTTCTACCAGGGGAAAGTCACCTTCAAGGCGGGCTTTCACTTTTGGATTTACGAACTTGCCTACACTATCCAACGGAGCATTAGCCTGGGCTATGTTATGTTCATCTTCCTCTTCAGCAGTAAGGTAGATTACATCATCGGTCATATTCACCTTACCGGCATCTACCTTACGATAGGGGGTTTCGATAAAGCCCATACCATTGACCTTCGCATGCACACACATCGATGAGATAAGTCCGATGTTTGGCCCTTCAGGTGTTTCAATGGTACATAGGCGACCATAGTGGGTATAGTGAACGTCACGTACTTCAAAACCAGCTCTTTCACGGGAAAGTCCGCCTGGTCCGAGTGCCGACATCCTGCGTTTATGTGTAATTTCAGCCAGTGGATTCGTTTGATCCATAAACTGGCTCAACTGGTTTGTTCCAAAGAATGAATTTATAACCGATGATAACGTACGGGCATTAATCAAGTCAACAGGCTTATAATCCTCATTATCACGAACGTTCATTCTTTCTTTGATTGTTCGAGACATTCTGGCAAGACCCACGCCAAACTGGGAGTATAATTGTTCTCCAACTGTTCTAACCCTCCTGTTACTGAGGTGGTCTATGTCATCGACCACCGCTTTGGAGTTAATTAAACCAATTAGATACTTAACAATCTCTATGATGTCTTGTGTTGTAAGCACTTTAACACCGGGATCAATATCCAGTCCCAGTTTTTTATTAATTCTATAACGGCCTACTTCACCCAGATCATATCTTTTTTCACTAAAAAACAAGCTTTGAATAATGTCACGGGCGGTTTGCTCGTCCGGGGCTTCTGTATTTCTTAACTGACGATAAATTTGCTCAACAGCTTCCTTTTCTGAATTGGAATTATCTTTCGCCAGCGTATTAAAAATAATTGTATAATCAGAGGCCGCAGAAGATTCACGGTGTAGAATGATCGATTTTACACCCGAATCGAGAATAGTATCCACATCACTTTCTTCGAGTACGTGGTCTCTTTCAAGTAAAACTTCATTTCGATCAATCGAAACTACTTCACCAGTATCTTCATCAACAAAATCTTCTGTCCAGGTTTTGAGTACCCGGGCGGCTAATTTTCTATTAACTGATTTTTTAAGATTTTTTTGATTTGCCGGGAGCTCTTCTGACAGCTCAAACAAATCGAGTATATCTTTGTCTGTACCATAACCTATGGAACGCATAAGGGTGGTAACAGGGAATTTCTTTTTACGATCAATATACGCATACATTACGTTATTGACATCTGTGGCAAATTCTATCCAGGAACCTTTAAAAGGGATAATTCGGGCAGAATAAAGTGTAGTCCCATTGGTATGTTTGCTTTGCGCGAAAAACACACCGGGAGAACGGTGTAGTTGAGAGACGATAACCCTTTCAGCTCCATTAATAACAAAAGAACCTTTGCTGGTCATATAAGGAATATTGCCCAGAAAAACTTCTTGTTCAATGGTTTCAAAATCTTCGTTGTCATCATCGTGACATTCGAGTTTTAATTTGGCCTTAAGTGGTACATTATACGTAAGTCCACGATCAACACAATCTTCAACAGAGTATTTAGGGGGATCTACAGTATAATCGATAAATGTCAATTCAAAATTTTCCCGGGAGTCAAGGATCGGGAAATTTTCTGAAAAAACTTTGAACAACCCTTCATTTTGCCTTTTTTCTGCAGGTGTGTCCAACTGGAAAAAATCGCTAAAAGATTTTAATTGAACATCCAAAAAATCAGGGTAGTCAATCACCTTTTTTATAGATGAAAAGTCCTTTCGTTCTATTTTGTTGTGAGTTGCCAAGGCTATTTGCTTTTATTTAATTAAACGGGAAAACAGTAGTTACATTCAAAACATATACAAACAGGAAAAGACCCCTAATACCAAATGGTAAAACCATGTGGTAGTGGGGCCTAACGTTGTTAAGATTCCGAAAAATCGTCTCAAATTACTTGAGTTCGACTTCCGCTCCGGCTTCTTCTAATTGTTTTTTAATACCTTCAGCTTCATCTTTTGCAAGACCTTCTTTTACTGCTTTAGGTGCACTGTCAACGATTTCCTTTGCTTCTTTCAGTCCAAGACCTGTCAATTCTTTGACAAGTTTAACAACTTGAAGCTTAGCGCCACCTGGTGCTTTGAGTATTACATCAAATTCAGTTTGTTCTTCACCACCACCAGCGCCATCACCGCCAGCAGGGGCAGCTATTGCTACCGCTGCTGCTGCAGCAGGCTCAATGCCGTATTCTTCCTTAAGAATATCAGCCAGTTCAGTTACTTCTTTAACTGTAAGGTTTACCAGTTGTTCAGCTAGTTCTTTAATGTCTGCCATTTTATTATTTTATTATAAGTATTCGAAATTTATTAATTTTTAAGATTCGCGTTCTGCAAGTGCTTTCACTAAACCTGAAATTGTATGACCACCACTCTGAAGTGCAGAAATAACATTTTTGGCAGGTGATTGCAACAGTGCAATTACGTCAGCGATTAATTCATTCTTAGTTTTAAGATTGCTAAGTGCACTAAGGTTTTCGTCACCGATGTAAATTTCTGAATCTATGGAAGCAGCCTTTAAAAATGGTTTCCCATCTTTATTTTTTCTGAAATCTTTTAAAACTCTTGCAGGTAAACTGGCAGATTCATCAGAAAACATAATTCCTGAAAAACCCTTTAGCACTTCCTCAAAGTTTTGATCATCTTTTCCTGCACTTTCCAGCGCTTTTTTAATCAGCGAATTTTTATACACGGTATAATCTACCCCTTTGCTAAAGCACATTCGACGGAAATCATTCGTCTTTGCGACCGACATACCAGAGGCATCTGTAAAATAAAAGTTCTGATTATTTTTAAACTTTTCTTTTAGCTTTTCAACGACTAAAATTTTCTCTTCCCTTGTCATAATTATATTTCAGATATAGAGTTCTTATCAATTGCGATCACCGGACTCATCGTACTCGACATATTAATACTTTTAAAGTATGTCCCTTTGGCAGATGACGGTTTTAATTTTGAGATGGTTGTAATTAATTCATGCGCATTCTCATAAATTTGGTCAGGACTAAAGGAAGATTTACCGATATTCGCATGTACGATTCCGGTTTTATCAACACGGAAGTCAATTTTACCAGCCTTTACTTCCTCAACAGCTTTTGCCACATCCAGCGTAACAGTACCCGCTTTCGGGTTTGGCATTAATCCACGTGGACCCAATACCCGACCTAATTTTCCAACTTTAGCCATAACAGTAGGCATAGTGATAATTACGTCGATATCAGTCCAACCACCCTCAATCTTTTTAATGTAATCATCCAGTCCTACATGGTCAGCACCCGCAGCTTTTGCTTCTTCTTCTTTGTCAGGTGTACAAAGCACGAGTACTTTCACTTCTTTACCCGTTCCGTGTGGCAAGGTAGCCACGCCCCGTACCATCTGGTCTGCTTTACGCGGATCCACTCCAAGACGTACTGCTAATTCAACAGAAGCATCAAACTTGGTCAGTGTAATATCCTTCACAAGCGCAGAAGCCTCCTGCAATGAATACGCTTTACCAGGTACTATTTTTTCCCCGGCTATTTTTTGATTTTTTGTTAATTTTCCCATGTTCGTACTTACTGATTAATTATCCCATGGTGCTACACCATTTACCCTTATACCCATGCTTCTTGCTGTTCCTGCAACCATTTTCATGGCCGATTCCACTGTAAAGGCATTCAGGTCTGGCATTTTTGTTTCAGCAATCGTTTGGATCTGCTCCCAGGTAACACTCCCTACCTTATTACGGTTGGGCTCCGGGGAACCTTTTTTCTTTTTCGATGCCTCAAGGACCATTACAGCTGCCGGTGGTGTTTTTATAACAAAGTCAAAAGACTTATCTGTATAAATACTAATCAACACCGGCAATACCTGCCCTTGTTTGTCCTGGGTCCTTGCATTAAACTGTTTGCAAAAGTCCATGATATTAAGACCTTTACTACCTAAAGCCGGACCGACCGGAGGTGAAGGGTTTGCTTGTCCGCCTTTCACCTGTAATTTCAAATATCCGCTAATTTCTTTAGCCATGCTATTAATCTAATTTTTCAACCTGCATATAGTTCAACTCAACAGGAGTATTCCTGCCAAAAATCTTCACCATCACGTTCAGTTTTCTACGTTCTTCAAAAACTTCTTCTACCGCCCCTGTAAAACCACTAAACGGTCCGTCCATTACTTTCACTGTCTCACCCACAATATAAGGTGTATCCAGCTTTTCTTCCATATTTTCCGATTCATCTACTTTACCTAAAATTCTATTAATTTCAGCTTGCCGCAGAGCAACCGGCTCTTTTGATGAGGAAGCACTGTTACTACCCAAAAATCCGATAACACCTGGTATACTGGTCACAGTATGATTGGCTTCACCATTCGTGAGGTCGGCCAGTACAAGGACATAACCCGGGAAAAAATTACGTTCACGAACGCGTTTTTTGCCATTCCTCATTTCGTAAACCTTTTCTGAAGGAATAAGCACCTGTGGAATGAAATCCTGCAACTTTTCGCGCTCTATTTCATTCTCAAGATAAGCTTTAACCTTCTTTTCCTGGCCACTTACCACTCTTACTACATACCATTTATGTTCAGCCATTATCCGGACCTAATAGGTTCTTTATTTCAAAAGACTAAAAATTAAAATTATTGTAAAACCAACCCATGGAATTTTCAAAAGCCAGGTCGATTACCCAAATCACTAATGCAAAAATCAATGACGCAACCAATACCAACACCGAGCTTGATTGCAACTCATTATACTTTGGCCATGAAACTTTATGTTTCATTTCGTCAACCGACTCGAGTACAAATTTCTTTAATTTCTGCATTCTATTCCCCTTTTTAATTAGTTGGCACGGGTGGAGAGACTCGAACTCCCAGCCAACGGTTTTGGAGACCGCTACTCTACCAATTGAGCTACACCCGTAAATGCGTCCCCAAACGGGTTCGCAAAGGTACCACAATATTTTTTGAAAAAAAAGCGTTTCTGATTTTTTCAGAAACGCTTTAATTTATATGTCAATTTTCTTATTCGATGATCTCTGTTACCTGACCAGAACCTACAGTCCTACCACCTTCACGGATGGCAAAACGAAGTCCTTTTTCCATAGCAACAGTATTGATGAGTTCTACTTCAATAGAAACGTTATCACCAGGCATTACCATTTCAACGCCTTCAGGAAGCATAATTTCACCTGTTACGTCAGTTGTTCTCAGATAAAACTGAGGTCTGTATCTGTTAAAGAACGGGGTATGACGACCACCTTCTTCCTTTGACAATACATAAACTTCAGCTTTAAATTTTTTGTGAGGCTTCACTGAACCTGGCTTACAAATTACCATACCCCTTCTGATATCATTTTTATCAATACCACGAAGTAACAGTCCTGTGTTGTCACCAGCCTCACCCCTATCCAAAATTTTACGGAACATTTCTACCCCTGTAACTACTGACTTAAGGTTTTCAGCGCCCATACCAAGGATATCAACAGATTCCCCTGAGTTAATGACACCTCTTTCGATCCTTCCGGTAGCAACTGTACCTCTACCTGTGATAGAGAACACATCTTCTACAGGCATGAGGAAATCTTTATCGATAAGACGCTCAGGAAGTGGAATATATTCATCAACAGCAGCCATTAATTCGTTCACTTTGTCAACCCACTCTGTTTCGCCATTAAGAGCACCTAATGCTGACCCCTGAATAACGGGAAGGTCATCGCCGGGGAAATCATAATAAGAAAGTATTTCTCTAACTTCCATTTCCACCAGTTCCAATAATTCCGCATCATCAACAAGGTCAACCTTATTCATAAATACAACGATAGCAGGCACACCTACCTGACGTGCCAACAGAATGTGCTCCCGTGTCTGGGGCATAGGCCCGTCTGTTGCTGCTACCACGAGGATAGCGCCATCCATCTGGGCAGCACCAGTAACCATGTTCTTCACATAGTCAGCGTGACCCGGACAGTCAACGTGGGCATAGTGCCTGTTAATAGTTTGATATTCCACGTGAGAAGTATTAATAGTAATACCTCTTTCTTTTTCTTCAGGCGCATTGTCAATTGAGGTAAAATCTCTCAATTCAGCCAGCCCTTGTTCTGCCAATACTTTAGTGATAGCAGCAGTCAAAGTGGTTTTACCGTGGTCAACGTGACCAATAGTACCAATATTCACGTGGGGTTTTGAACGATCAAATGTCTCTTTAGCCATGTCTGAAAATCCCTTAGTTTAGTTTAAAATATTTCTGTTTAAAATTAGTACATTTCTTTATGAGCCAATGACGGGATTTGAACCCGTGACCTCTTCCTTACCAAGGAAGCGCTCTACCCCTGAGCTACATCGGCATGGCCCAATATCCCATGAGCTCCGATTACCGGACAAACCGACAATCTCCACCAAAGTAATTCCACTTTGGTAATTCGAGCGGGCGACGAGGCTCGAACCCGCGACCTACAGCTTGGAAGGCTGTCGCTCTACCAACTGAGCTACGCCCGCAATTCAATAACAGGTCAAAACTAATTTCTTCCAAACAACTAGTCCTATAATCTGATATTGCAGTGGGGAGAGCAGGATTCGAACCTGCGAAGTCATAAGACAACAGATTTACAGTCTGCCCCAGTTGGCCACTTTGGTATCTCCCCATCATTAAGTACAATATGCCCAACATTTTGAGCCAATAAATCAAAGCCTCCTCATTCATGTTTTATCAGGTGCTATTCAACTCCTGCCGAAAAAGGAAGTGCAAAAATATACCCTTTTTTATTTTATTCAAACATTAAAAAAATATTTTCCAAAATGTTTTAATTAATAAAACACCACATCGTCCACAACAGCCTGTCCCATCTCCTCCTCCAGAAGCTTCAAAACCTTCATTTTAGACATGGAAAGCTCGTTTTTGAGTGGAGCGGAGGTTAATTCAACAAACAATTTTCGATTCTGAATATAAACCTTGGATGTTCTCTTTTCTACTGCCTTTCCCATAATTTTTCCCCAGGACGCTACTAAATCAGACTCATTAAATTTATTATCCAGGTGATATTCTGAAAACATTCCCTTAATGGCCTGCCCCAAAGACTCCGCTGATTTCTTTTTTCCGTCATTCCTCATTTCAAACTATTTTTTCAATTATACCTTTATATATATAGAGGTAGGTCGCATCTATTCCATTATTTACCATCAGACTTTGTATTCTTTCCGGCTGGGCATCACTAATAAAGACTTGCGAATCACTCGCTTTGATCAGCCCAATGAGTTTATTTATCCTTCGGTCATCAAGTTTATCACACACATCATCGAGCAACAAAATTGGCGCTTTTTTCTTAACTTCTTTTAAAATTTCAGCCTGCCCCCATTTGAGCGCCAATAAAAAAGATTTCTGCTGCCCCTGTGAACCATAACTCTTAACAGCATATCCATCTAATGTAAACATGTAATCATCACGATGAATACCCTGTGATGTTCTTTGCAGGAGGATATCCTTTTTCCGATTGTCGCGAAACCTCGCTTCGAACTCATCTTCATTCCAATCAGAAATGTACTCGACTAATAATTTTTCTTTCCCTTCTGAGATTTCGCGGTATAAGGGTAAAAACCTTTCGGTAGATTGACGAATAAACTCATTCCGTATTTGATACACATTTCTACCTGCACTCAGCAATTCCACATCGAAGACATCGAGTAGCTCGTGATCTACTCTTCCCGTTTCTGCAAAGTGCTTAAGCGCCGCGTTTCGCTGCTTAAGTAAGCGATTGTATGTTAATAAACTAACAAGGTATTGTTCATTGAGCTGACCTAAGGTAACATCGAAAAATTTTCGTCTCAACTCGCTCCCCCCCCGAATAATGTCTATATCATAAGGATTTATCAACACGACAGGCACCTTACCAATATGATCGGCTAAACGCTGATACTCTACTTTATCACAAGTGAATAGTTTTTTTGCTTCCTGTACCCGGCACCCTATTTTTTCAATATGGGTGTCGTTTTCAAACTCTCCGGTGATAAAAAACACAGTATGACCATGCCGTATATTTTTTGCATCATTTCCCCCAAAAGCACTTTTGGTAAGGGATAAATAGTAAATCGCGTCTAACAAGTTTGTTTTACCACTCCCGTTATCTCCAACGATGCAATTTACAGGCTTTGAGAATTGAACAGAGGCCCTTTCATAGTTTTTAAAGTCAAACAAACTTAATTTTCTAAGGCGCATAAATAAATTTTAATTAATTTCGCATCCCAATCGGAAAACAAAGTTAAGATATGGCCACGGCAACAAAAACAAAAACACAGTCGAAAAAAGACACTGCCAAAAAATTTGACAAAGAAACGTACCTCACATGGTTTGAGTCCATGTTGATGATGAGGCGCTTTGAAGAGAAGAGCGGACAACTTTATGGTCAGCAGAAAATTCGGGGCTTTTGTCACTTATATATTGGACAGGAAGCCTGTGCTGCAGGTGCTGTTTCTGCACTTGAAAGAGGCGACAAATATATTACGGCATACCGGGATCACGCCCACCCACTGGCTTTAGGTTCGGATCCAGGAAGGATCATGGCCGAACTGTATGGTAAAGAAACAGGCCTTAGCCGGGGAAAAGGTGGGTCTATGCATATTTTTGATAAAGAAAATAATTTTGTTGGCGGCCACGGCATAGTGGGAGGTCAAATACCTCTTGGCACCGGGCTGGCATTTGCAGAGAAATATAATAAGACCGGTAAGCTTTGTATATGCTACCTGGGTGATGGTGCCGTCAGGCAAGGTTCCTTTCATGAATCACTTAACCTGGCCATGACCTGGAAATTACCTGTCATATTTGTGATAGAAAACAACGGCTATGCGATGGGAACATCCGTACAGCGGACATCAAACGTCACAGAGTTATACAAACTAGGTGAAGCTTTTGATATTCCGTCAGAGCCCGTTGACGGCATGAGCGTGGAAGCTGTACATGAATCCGTGAGCCGGGCTGCTGAACGGGCAAGAAAAGGAGAAGGAGCTACCCTGCTCGAATTCAGAACATACCGCTACAAAGGTCATTCGATGTCTGACCCTGCCAAATACAGAACCAAAGATGAGGTAGAGGAATACAAACGAAAAGATCCGATCGAACAAGTCAGGGAAACTATTCTGGCCAAAAAGTATGCAACAGAAGAAGAACTCCTTAATATCGATAAAAAAATTAAAAAAACGGTTGAAGAAAGTGTTGCTTTTGCAGAACAATCTGAATTCCCCCCTGTAGAACAGGCCATGGAAGATATATACGCACAAAGTGATTATCCTTTTATCGTTGATTAATCATCTTATTTAGAATTTAGAAAATAATTATTAATTTTGCGCCTCAAATTATAGCACATGTCATCAAAAGGCAAGAAGAATCAAAGTGAAGGTGGGCTACTTGAAAGCCCCGAAGCATTGGTAAAGGAAATTTCACGTTCAGAGGAATTTCTCAACAAACATAAGGTATTGACTTATGCCGTTGTAGCCGGCTTACTCATCGTTGTAGGTGGAATCGTTGGATTCCGTTACTACAAAACAAATCTCAATGAACAAGCACAATCCGAAATGTTTCAGGCCGTGTATTATTTTGAACAGGATAGCCTGAACCTCGCCCTGCGTGGTGATGGAAACAACCTGGGGTTTGTTGATATCGCTGAGGATTATAGTAATTCGAAAGCTGGTAACCTGGCTAATTTTTATGCCGGCAGTGTTTATCTCAAGCAAGGTAAGTATGATCTGGCATTACTCTATTTGCAGGATTTCAGCTCAAATGACTTACTTGTACAGGGCAGGGCTTATAGTCTTATCGGTGATGTATATATGGAACAGTCCAATTATGCAGAAGCCGTAAAGGCCTATGAACAAGCTGCTAATTACAAACCAAATAAACATTTCACTCCCCAATATCTGATAAAGGTGGCTCTGGCCTACGAAAAATTAAACGACCTGGAGAAAGCCAAAAAGGCATACCAACAGATCGTTGAAAAATACTGGGAATCGGAAGAGTATCAGTATGCCAGAAAAAACCTGGCCAGATTGGGTGGCATTGAATCCTGATCATGGGAGATTATGGTAACCGACCTGTAAATTCAGGGAGTACTTCCCTGAATACTACTGCATTGAAAGTAGCCATCGTTGTTTCAGAATGGAACAGCGAAATCACGGAGGCACTTTATTCGGGGGCTGTTGAAACGCTATTAAAACAAGGTATCCTTTCTGAAAACATTATCAGAAAGGATGTACCCGGCAGTTATGAATTACCCCTGGCCACACAATGGCTGGCCAACAACGTTGACGTATCCGCCGTACTTGCCCTTGGCTGTGTTATACAGGGGGAAACCAGGCACTTTGATTTTATTTGTCAGGCAGTGGCCCAGGGCATCATGGATGTAAACCTTAAAACGAATAAACCCGTCATCTTTGGTGTCCTCACTACAGATACTAAGCAGCAGGCCCTCGACCGGGCCGGTGGCAAGCATGGCAACAAAGGGGAGGAAGCGGCCTGGTCAGCTTTGAAGATGCTGAATATAAAGCAGTGATCCAAGCTCACAAATACCCTCCTCAGATGAGGATTCAGTATAAGTTTACACATATTTACATTCTGATTCCCATTTAATTTCCGCTTTAAATTCAACCTTATATCTGGAACTGTATTCTGTTTGGTATTTATCAGACCTTGTTATATCCCAATGTTCAAAACCCTCATTTAAATATCTATAATTTCCACTTCTGAAATCATTACAATTTAAGGTTACAGAATGGCAAGATTCAACAAAAATGGATAGTGCCAATAGAATATAAACACTTTTCATCTTTTATTCTTAGTCTTTACTACCGTGTTATGCTTCAAAATATCTTAGTAAAGAAACCACTTTTCATTCATATACTTCATGCAAAAAATAAGTATTTTTTTTCAAGGGAAAAATCATTATTATTATGATATGGAAAGACTGAGCCTTTTTCAGCAAGCTCTATTTATCTGCATAGACTCATAATCACGCCATTAAATATCTAATATTATGCTTAGCAGCTGCATACCTTTGGTTTTTTTATTTCATGCGCTCTTCGGTATTACAGAAAACATACCGGATACTCAAACCTGCCTGTCAAAAGAAGAGCTTGAACTCAATAAACTGATCACCAAATACCGAAAACAAAACGGCCTTCCGGCAATACCCCTTTCACACAAGCTCACCCAGGTGGCACAGGCACATGCCAAAGACCTTGATGAAAATTACGATTTTGACCCCAACAACACCTGTAATCCGCATTCATGGTCTGATCAGGGAAGTTGGAAAGCCTGCTGTTATACCAACGATCACAAATCGCCTGAATGCATGTGGGAGAAACCTGCCGAGATCAGTGGTTATTCAGGTCATGGATATGAAATTGCCTTTTACCATTCCGATATGGCCACTGCAAACACCAGCCTGGAGGGATGGAAAAAGAGTACTGCCCACAATAATGTCCTCCTTAACAAGGCTATCTGGAAAGAAATAACATGGAATGCTATTGGAATAGGCATCTATGGCAAACACTCCACCGTATGGTTTGGCAGGGAAAGTGATGATGGGCAGCCCGGGCGATGTGATTAGCTGGGAGAGGTCGAGAGGTAGAGAGGTAAAGAGGTAAAGAGGCGGGTTCAGTGTAAAATAAAAAGATTAATACTGTTCATTTTCATTCGGGAAATCATTCGCCTTCACGTCTTCGATGTAACGGCTTACCGCGTCAGTAACAACAGTATCCAGATCAGCATAACGACGTAAGAACCGTGGTTTAAACTCCTTATTGATCCCCAGCATGTCCTGCATCACAAGAACCTGACCATCCACATATCCACCGGCACCAATACCGATGATTGGTATTTTCACTTCCTGTGCTACTTTTTTTGCCAATTGAGCCGGGATTTTTTCTACCACAATCGCAAAGCACCCACATTCTTCCAATAGTCTGGCATCTTCAATCAGTTTATCAGCTTCCTCATCATCTTTGGCTCTTACCGTATAGGTGCCAAATTTAAAAATAGATTGGGGTGTAAGCCCCAGGTGCCCCATGACCGGTACACCGGCGCTTAATATCCTGACAACGGATTCTTTTATTTCATGACCACCCTCCATTTTGACGGCGTGTGCTCCTGATTCTTTCATAATACGAATAGCTGATCGCAGGGCCTCTGAAGAATTCCCCTGATAACTTCCAAACGGAATATCCACAACCACGAATGCCCTCTTTACTGCCCGTATTACCGAACTGGCATGGTAGATCATATGATCCAATGTTATAGGAAGTGTCGTTTCATAACCTGCCATCACATTGGAAGCAGAATCACCTACAAGTAGCACATCAATCCCTGCGCCGTCAAGCAGCTTGGCCATACTAAAATCATATGCTGTAAGCATACTAATTTTCTCCCCCCGCTCTTTCATGGCCTGAAGTTGATGGGTGGTAATTCGTTTAATCCCGCTCTGATGAACTGACATTTTTTTTAATTTAGATACACTGCAAATTCGTCACTTTTAAGCACCACTTCAATGTGGTCATTGAGCGTGGTTGATAGTTCAAGTCCGGTAAAATTAGCCTTGACCGGAAAGCGCGAATGCCCCCTGTCTACCAATACAGCTATTTCTATTTTATTAATTTCAATCTCAAGGAAAGGACGCAAACTATAGGCCATTGTGCGCCCCGTATTTAAAACGTCATCTACCAAGATGACATTTATACCCTTCAATTTCTCCGTTTCAATATCCAAACTAATCTCATCGTAATGTGGGGCCGCCTTATCAATAGCCACTTCCACCAATTGAGTGGAGATATCACTTATGCCATTGAGATCTATCATTATTTGCCGGGCTAATTCATAACCCTGGCCAACAATCCCAGCAATGATCAGGGCATTTTCCTGAAAATTTGATTCAAAAATTTCGTAGGCAATACGCTTTATTTTTTGCCTGATATTTTCTTTGTCAAGAATGAGAATTCTATCGTTTATCATGATCTGTGAAGGAAAAACACATATACAAAATTCATCAAATGGCTACCATTGAATCCGCACACTTTTTTCATTTTTTAACAGAAAAAAGAGGACTAATCCGAATCAATGGGTGAGTTGTGGGTTTGACTCCTTTTGATTGCGCATGCCCTGTGGTCTTTTGTTAAGCACCAAAAATAAATAAAATTTTGTTATAAAGGTAGTCATGACCAACCTTTTGGATTGCAAATACGAGGGGTTAAAATTTCGCATTTACAAAAAATCAATCAGCCAAAGAACATCTTTTTAGATATGTCATAATTAATAACAGCTATTCAAATTTCTGCTTAATTTTGAAAGCAAATAGCAGATCATGCAATATGTAATATGTGAAAATCCCGGAGTTGTGACATCTCGGGAAAAAGCCCCGCCAGAACCTGGTGCGGGAGAAGTGCTCCTAAAAGTAAGGAATATCGGCATCTGTGGCACAGATATTCATGCTTTTGGCGGGAATCAGGCTTTCTTTACTTACCCCAGGATTTTGGGGCATGAGCTATCTGCTGAGGTAATACAAACCGGCAGTGAGCATTCAGCACTTTCTACAGGCGACCGGGTAGTTGTGATGCCTTATTTTTATTGTGGGAAATGCAAGGCATGTGAGGTTGGAAAAACGAATTGCTGTCAACAACTCAAAGTTTTCGGCGTACATATAGACGGTGGCATGCAGGAAATGATATCTGTTTCGGAAAAATTTCTCATCAAAGTAAATCAACTGACTGATGCATCAGCGGCCATTATCGAGCCGCTTTCTATCGGAGCACATGCCTTACGCCGGGCTCAGCCTGAAAAAGAAGGGACAGTGTTGGTCATGGGGTGCGGCCCAATCGGTTTGGGTATTATAAAACAGGCCAATATTATGGGACTCCGCACCATCGCCCTGGATATTGATGAACACCGGTTAAAAACAGCTAAACTGTTTTTTGGTGCAGATGAGGCCGTGCATATTAGTCATAACACCACAACCGAGGTAGAAAGCCTCACTCAAGGTAATCTGGCTGATGTGGTTATTGATGCCACAGGCAACAAAAATGCGCTGGAAAACGGGATTAAATATATGAGACACGGGGGAAAGTATGTACTTGTCGGGCTTTACAAGGGCGATCTAACCTTTCACCACCCTGAAATACATGCGAAAGAAACCTCACTTTTATGTAGCAGAAATGCCACAAAAGAAGACTTTATACAGGTGATTGATCTATTGGAAAAACAACTATTCCCTGTCGATCAATACATCACCCTTAAAAGACCCTTTCAACAAATTGAGACCCAATTCAAAAAATGGATATCTTTGCCTGAACAAATAAAAATAATCATTGAACTTTAATATAAATCAGATATGAAAAAAGTAGTAACCTTTGGGGAAATCATGCTGAGGCTGGCCCCTCCCGGGCAGTTGCGGTTTTCTCAAACCAATAGTTTTGACGTTATATATGGTGGCGGTGAGTCCAATGTGGCCGTTTCGCTGGCCAACTATGGCATTCCTGTCGACTTCGTCACACGGCTACCTGCAAATGATATCGGGGAGTGTGCACTTATGGAAATGAGAAAACGTGGCGTTAATACTGAAAATATTATTTTTGGTGGTGACCGTCTGGGGATTTACTTTTTGGAAACCGGTGCAGTATCCAGGGGAAGTAAAGTGGTCTATGACCGGGCTCATTCGGCAATGTCTGAAATAAAAGCCGGCATGGTAGACTGGGAAAAGGTCTTCAAAGATACCCAATGGTTCCACTGGACAGGTATAACGCCTGCTATTTCACAAGGGGCGGCTGATGCCTGCCTGGAAGCGGTGGAAGTAGCCAGCAAAATGGGCATTACTATTTCTACTGATCTGAACTACCGTGCCAAATTATGGAAATATGGTGTTGAATCTGAAAAAATAATGACCCCCCTGGTAGAACACTGCGACATCATACTTGGAAATGAAGAGGATGCTGAAAAACATTTCGGAATACACCCGGAAGGCGTGGACGTTACCCAGGGACATTCGGTAAGTGGTGCTGCATTTGAATCTGTCTGTAAGCAAATGATGGCCAAATTTCCCAAGGCTAAAAAGGTAATCACCACCCTTCGCGGTTCAGTCAGTGCTTCGCACAATTCATGGGCAGGTGTCCTTTATGACGGCTCTCAACTGTATGAATCAACCACCTATCAAATCACCCACATCGTTGACCGTGTAGGTGGCGGTGACTCTTTCATGGGCGGCCTGGTGTATGGATTAATCACCTACCCTAACGATGACCAAAAGGCCCTTGATTTTGCCGTAGCAGCATCCTGTCTCAAGCACACCATTTATGGTGATGCCAACCTGGTGAAAGCCGATGAAGTTGAAAAGCTTATGGGGGGAGATGCTTCGGGAAGGGTAGCGAGATAACAAAAAACACACTTTTAAGTAAAAGATAAAATGGCAAGATTTTCAAGAATAGATGTCGCGGTAAAAATGAAAGAAACCGGGATTGTACCCGTTTTTTACCACAAAGATGTAGAGGTATGTAAGGAAGTATTAAAAGCCTGTTATAAAGGAGGTATCCGGATATTTGAATTCACCAACAGGGGAGACTATGCCCACGAGGTGTTTGGCGAGCTTAATAAATTTGCTGCAAAAGAAACTCCTGAAATGATACTGGGTGTAGGTTCGGTCGTTGACGCCGGGACAACATCCTTGTACATTCAGCTAGGCACTAACTTTGTCGTGTCGCCAATACTTAACGCTGACATGGCCAAAGTATGCAACCGACGTAAAATAGCGTGGTCTCCGGGTTGCGGCTCACTTACCGAAATATCCTATGCAGAAGAGCTGGGAGCCGAAGTAGTGAAGATTTTCCCCGGATCACAGGTTGGTGGCCCCTCTTTTGTGAAGGCCGTTCGCGGACCGTTTCCCTGGACCAGCATTATGCCCACAGGAGGTGTAGAGCCCACAGAGGCCAACCTTAAAAGTTGGTTTGAAGCGGGAGTACACTGTGTTGGTATGGGATCCCAGCTAATCACCAAAGACATTATTCAGGATAAAAATTACGCACTGCTGGAGCAAAGAGCAAAAGAAGCCCTGGCTATCGCTAAAAAAATCAGATCGAAATAAGGTTTATTCAGCACACCTCCGAAATGAGTTCTTCATCCCTTCCTGAACTGTCATTTACAACAGGAAGGGATGAAATATCACCCAAAGTCAGAAGCCAAGATTTATATGGAAAGGTTCGGCCCTGCTGGGCAGGAATAAAAACCGGAGGAGTGTGTAAAAGGAGCTGATGAAAAGAAGGGTGCAACACCAACTGTACGAAAGCAAAAATATACCGTTAAATAGATGAAAGTATTAAACAGGGAGACTACGGGCAAACAAGAACAATTACCTCTAAAAGTCCTTCAATTCGGAAAGGGTAATTTTCTTCGCGCCTTCGCCGATTATATGATTGACGTGCTCAATGAAGAGCAGGGGTTTAATGCCGGGATAGCGGTGGTACAACCCGCTACCCGCAGCAAAACAGACATTCTGACAGAACAGGATGGCCTTTATCACCTGATCCACCGGGGACTTCAGCAGGGCAAGACAATAGATGAAAAGCGGTTAATCACCTGCATACAGGAATCTATCATTCCGTATACTGACAGTAACAAATACCTAAGCCTGGCAGACACTCCGGACATCAAGATCATGATATCCAACACAACCGAAGCAGGCATTGATTACCAGAATGATGATATTCCCCCACAAGGACAACTCGCCAGGACATTTCCCGGTAAACTCACCCAATGGCTCAAAAGGCGTTTTGACTTTTTCAAGGGCTCAAAAGAAAGCGGGCTGGTTTTTCTTCCTTGTGAACTCATCGAAGACAATGGACTTCAATTAAAATCGTGTATCCTTAAATATGCTGACTTGTGGGGATACGCAACTGGCTTCACACAATGGATCAATGACTCAAACTATTTTGCCAACTCACTTGTGGATGGCATTGTTCCCGGATTTCCAAAAGATGATATTGAAGGAATAAGCGAAAGTCTGGGATATGACGACAAACTGGTTGTCACCGCTGAACCATACCATCTTTGGGTAATAGAAGGCCCGGAGGAAGTGAAAAATATTTTCCCTGCACACCGTGCCGGTTTTAATGTTATACATGTCGATGATCTTAGTCCTTATCGGCTACGAAAAGTAAAAATATTGAATGGAGCACATACCTGCATGACCGCACTGGGTCTCCTTGCCCGAACCGGTACAGTACGGGAGTTTATGGAAAATGAGCACTCAGGACCATTTATGCGTTCATTAATCAATGAGGAGATCATCCCTACCATAGCTATGCCGGCAGATGATTTGAAAATTTATGCTAATGAGGTCGTAGAAAGATTTTTAAATCCCTTTATTCATCACGAACTCAAAAGTATTTCCCTCAACTCCATCGCTAAATTTAAAGTACGTGTATTACCTACGATAAAGGACTTCATCTCCACCAAGGGTCATGCCCCTGAAAAACTTTGTCTGGCATTTGCCGGATTGATTCAGCTTTATATGGATGGAATAACAGCGGATCCTTGCCCTTTAAATGACAGTGAAGAAGTATTAACATTCTTCAGATCTTTGGCTAAGGAAGAATTTTCTTCTGATAAATTGGTAGAAAGCGTGCTGGGCAATACGAATTTTTGGGGAGAGGACCTCAATCGTATTGATATACTACCCAAAGTCGTCATGGAGCTTTATAAACAACTAAAGGCTCAGGGGGCTACTCTCATGATGTCGTCCTCCTGAAATACTCCTCAATCGAACCCAAATTTGAATTCCATATACGCCGTGGAAAGGGTAAAAGAAGTCATACATACACGGATCGTTGCAGCGTTGATCTTTAAAAAACCTACTCCGGTGTTTTTACGCCGGGCCAGTCGTTATTAAAGTCTCTCCAGTAGTCTTTTATCGAGGACTTCACCTCCTTGTGCAACAGTATGATACCAAACAGGTTGGGTATAGTCATCAGGGCAATAGTCAGCTCAGAAAGTGTCCATACAATAGAAGTATCAGCAAACGAGGCTACAAAAAATCCGGCGACATAAAGTATGCGATAAAAAATAACATATTTATTCCCAAACAGGTAAGTCGTTGCCCTGTCCCCATAATATGACCATGATATTGCCGTCGAAAAAGCAAAAAGCAATAAGCCTATGGAAACGATATACTGGCCAAAATTGCCAAAGAAACTCACCTTAAAGGCCTCTGCCGTAAGTGCCGCACTATGTATTAGTGATCTGCCATGAAAAGATATTCCTTCTTCAGACAGGCTTCCTTTTACAATTCTGACTGTACCGTTATATGGCTTGTTTTCCTTCATTACCAATACATCCTCCGCAAAAGAGCGTGCATGAATAACTGTCACCTCATTGGTCACCCGACCATTTTGCACGTTGAGGTCTCCGCTATACAAGGCCTGTGCCTCCCCTTTCACCAGATGCCCATAAAGCTTATCTTTGTCAAGGGAATTGGATTCTTCATATTTACCATCGAAGATCATCAGGTCTGTCACCTGAAAATCATTTTCGTATTTTTTATTCCAGGCTCCTGAAGAAAGCAGAACCAGGCCGGTAAGCGAGCAAATAATAATCGTATCGATAAATGGCTCAAGAATAGCAACCAGTCCTTCAGACACCGGTTCATGCGCCTTAGCCGCAGCATGTGCTATAGGCGCGGATCCCTGACCTGCCTCATTTGAAAAGAGGCCTCTATTTACCCCCCTGTTAAAAGCAAAGGCGAGGTTAGCCCCGAGAAATCCCCCCATTGCTGCACTCCCAGAAAAGACATCTGCAAATATCGAAACGATCGAAGGGACAATATTTTCATAATTATAAAAAATCACTGCGATTGCTCCAACAAAATATACGATGGCCATAAAGGGCACCAGTTTTTCAGTAACCTTCACAATCCGCCTGATTCCTCCCAAGATCACCAACGCCAGAAGTACGGCTAGTACAGCACCTGTTATCCATTGTTCAATCCCAAAACTCGCTTTCATCGTAGTGGCGATATTATTTATTTGCGGCATATTTCCTGTACCAAAGGAAGAGAGAATCGTAGCCAAAGCAAATATTGCAGCAAGCCACCCCATATGCAGTTTGTTTTTCATGAAATACATGGGGCCACCAGCCATCGTTCCATCAGCTGTCTTCTCACGATATTTGTGTGACAGTGTAACTTCAACAAACTTTGTAGTCATTCCCAGAAAGGCAGTTACCAACATCCAGAACAGAGCCGCAGGCCCTCCCAAATGTATAGCCAGTGCCACGCCTCCAATATTTCCCGTGCCCACTGTCCCTGACAACGCAGTAGCCAAAGCCTGAAAGTGAGTAGCATCCCCTTCGTCACTCGCTTTGTCAAATTTTCCCCTCACTACCTTCAGGGCATGACGGAAATAGCGAATTTGAGGAAATTTCAGGTATATAGTAAAAAATAATCCTGTACCTAAGAGGGCCAGGACAAACCATTGGTGACCACCAATAAAGCTATTGATTAGTTGAAGAAACTCATTTAATTCCTGCATAAGGGTGTCGGCTTTTTAATCCACGATCTGGCAAAGCTATAAAAATTATCCTGACGACGAAAAAAAGAGTGGTCAGACTACCTTTTTCCTTATTTCTTTGGAGTAGGTGCGACTCACCGAAAATGATTTACCATTTTTCATTTTCACGACCAAACCACCATTAAAATGCTTTTCGATTTCTTTTAGGTGGCTGAGGTTTATAATAGTTGATCGATGTACCCGAATAAAATGATTGGGATCCAGCCGCTCTTCCAGCTTACCAATCCCATTGGAGCTTAAAAATTGGTCATTGGCTGTAGATATAATCGTATAATCACCACTTGCCTCAAGGTGAAGTATTTCAGTAATGGGTACGCTAAGAAATTTATCTGATTTTTGAACGAACAAATGTGAAGAATAACCCTCAGTGCCTTTATTCAACATTTCAAAGAGCTTATCCACGTTGCTGTCTTCACTTTCCATACGTTCTTTTACGCGTTCAATTGCCTTTCTGAATCGGGAAGTATCAATGGGCTTTAATAAATAGTCTACGGCATTTTCTTCAAACGCCTGAATGGCATAATTATCATAGGCCGTAGAGAAAATAACAAAGGGTTTGTGTGTAATTTCTTCCAAAACCTGAAGTCCGTCCTTTCCAGGCATTTGGACGTCCAGAAAAATAAGGTCTGGTTCAAATTTGTCAATCATTTTTATTGCCTCCTTGCCACTGGAGCATTGGCCAATCACTTCAATTTCCGGATATTCTTCCAGATACTCCAGGAGCAACTCCCGCGCGAGTTTCTCATCATCAATTATTAAACATTTGATTTCCATAAGCCATTTTTATTCAATATTAACTAATTCTTCACTAGAAACCTGAACGGTCTTTTTAAATCGATCAGGAATCATAAAACTAACCACATAACCCTCTGGGCCTGCGTTTATCTTCAGGCTGGCTGAGGGCCCAAAGAAACTTACTAATCGTTTATTGGTATTGTCTAATCCTATACCGGTCGAATCATTGGAATCGAGCACCTTTTTGGCTTGAATCCCCAACCCATTGTCTCTCACTTCAAAGAATATCCCCTTTTTATAAGGCCTTACAGTGAGTTTAATCGTCCCTCCTTCATCTTTTGGTGCTATCCCATATTTAACTGCATTTTCAACAAGTGGTTGTAATATCATTGGAGGGATGTCCAGGTCTAAACTCGAAGGGGCAATATCTGTTTCAAACTTTAACCTGTCTTCAAACCTAACCTGCTGGATTTTTATATAGTTAGTAATAAAATCCATTTCTTCTGATAGTTTCACGGTAAAACCTCCGTACGAATCAAGTGCATACCTGAAAATATCGGATAATTGGGTAATCACTTTACGGGCTTTATCCTTACTCGTACTTATGAGCATGCTTATTGAGTTCAGGGTATTAAAAAGGAAATGCGGATTGATCTGTGACTTTAGGAGGGCCAGTTGCATTTCCTTATTTTTTATAACAAGCTCACTTCTCTCACTTTCCTTCTTTTGCAGCGTTTCGAAATACCGAAGAATATAAAACAATGCAGTGGCAATAATATATTGATCATAAAATCGCATCGCATCCCAACTCAACAGATCGATCAAATATTGTTGCCAGTCATCGAACTCGTTGAAGCCGTCTAGATACATGTCAAAATAATAGAAAAAAGACTCCATGATCAGGGCATATAACGCAAGCCCCAGGAAATGCCCCCCCACCTGGACATAAACGCGAAATTGAAACAGCCACCGCGACCAGATTAAAATAAGAACAATAGCAATACAGAGCAGCTCATAGAGGTATAACACATTCCAAAACACATCATAGTTTTGCGCCTCAAACAACTTCCATTGAAAAATTGCGCTCACAGCATAATTTACAAAATACCATAAGCATACCAGCAAATACGCCATTTTCCATATTGGAGGTATTCGGTTGTAAATATTTGTTACCCAGTCACGAAAAACACTAAACCACCTTATCATTTTATAAAATTAGCAAAATTCGGTTACATCTATTTTAAAGCTCATATAATTTTGAAATTTAATCTGCATGCTACATGTTTGCATATCATGTCAGATAGTTCAAAAATAGTTATTGTTTCGGGTACGAACAGGGCAAATTCTTTAAGCAGGCAAATAGCGGAAGTATATTCCAAAATACTCGATAACCTGCATACATCAAATGAGATTGTTGATCTGAGTGGATTACCTCCTAACTTTCCCCATACAGCACTATATGAAAATGCCGGCAGGGATGCAAAGTTCAATACCTACAGGGAAATTATGGTCAAGGCACATAAATTCATTTTTATAGTACCTGAATACAATGGCTCATTCCCCGGAATACTCAAAGCCTTTATTGACGGACTAATTTTTCCCGATACCTTTAAAAACAAAAAATGCGCACTGGTGGGTATATCTTCAGGAACTCAGGGTGGAGGGTTGGCCCTTTCACATTTAACAGATATTTTTAATTACTGTGGCACGCATGTATTGGCGCTAAAACCACGGTTATTCCATATTAACAAGCATCTTCAGGATGGCATATTGAAGAACGAGTTGTATATGGGCCTTTTGCAAGAGCAGGCAGAAAGTTTGATTCTTTTTTAATTACCCTGGAAAGGAATATTTTCTATAATTCCAGCGGAGCGTATCACGAGAAAGAAAGATGGGATTATGCAAAATTAAATTTCACAATAGAAAAGAAGAAAAAGCACCCTGCCATCCGGCTAAAAGTAATATTACAACCAACAACCACCACTTTTAGGAGTATATCGGAAAAAATATGGCAAAGGTGCTTTTCAATTATCTTCAATTAATCAACATTATCATGTAGAAATTTATTATTTCCCAGAATCTGGCTTTCTTCATTCAGTTTGTATTTTGAAATATTCTGTTCAGAAGAATGAGGCACATTTTCAAGTTTCACTGACTTGCGTAAATATGCAGGGACATTAAATTTCTCTTTAAATTCAGAGGGATTCATCTCGGGATTATTTTCTCCCTTAAGCTTCTCCACACGAACCTTAGCTTGTCGCTCCAACCTTTCCCGCGTTCCGATATAGTCCAGCATTCCATTTTCGCCTACGATCTGATCGGACGATGACTTATCATCATCAATAAAATCGAATTCGTCTTCGAATTCAGTAAAAAGGCTGTCTTCTCCTTCATCCCTTTTTTCATAATGACTTTCGGGTTGAAACTGACGCTCCGGGATAAAACGATCTGCATCAGCAGGGACATCCTCTGCTACTTGCTTTTTTATCGATGCATGGTTTTCATTTACGGAGTTATCATTCTCAAACAATCCGTATTGCACATCAGCCTCCAGATCATAGATTTTCGATTCATTTTCCAGGCTATTTGGTGCCGTCACTTCTCGCTCACGCTTCTCACTTTGTGCATTAAATCCGGTAGCAATAACGGTCACCCTAATTTTATCTTCAAGTTCAGGATCAATGCCATGGCCAAATATCACTTCAGCACGGTCGCCTGCCTGTTCCTGGATATACTCTGTAATTTCTGTCAGTTCATCCATTTGTAATTCTGCCTGATCACCTGAGATAATCGATAAAAGGATATTGGTAGCACCGTTAATATCTTTACAATCCAGCAGAGGTGAGGCCAGCGCTTCTTCCGACGCCCTTATTGCCCTGTTTTCACCACTTGTCTCAGCAGAACCCATTACAGCAGCTCCTGCCTTATACATCACCGTTCTGACATCCTGGAAATCCACATTAACATATCCCGCAACGGTAATTATTTCCGCAATACCTTTGGCTGCCGTAGTTAGTACATTATCGGCTTGTGCGAAGGCATTATTGATGGTCAGATTGCCATAAATTTCCCGCAGTTTGTCATTCAGTATCACCAATACCGTATCGCAACTTTCCCTGAGCTGGTTGATGCCATCCTGAGCGTGCTGCATTTTCTTTTTCCCTTCGAAGGAAAAAGGGGCTGTTACAATACCCACGGTAAGGATATCCATTTCACGGGCTATATTAGCTATTACCGGGGCGGCCCCTGTTCCCGTGCCACCACCCATTCCCGCAGTAATAAATACCATTTTAGTATCATGGCCTAGTATTTCGCGGATTTCCTCTTTATTCTCAAGCGCGGCATTCCGTCCGATTTCAGGATTTGCACCAGCACCGAGTCCCTGAGTCAGGTTCATTCCGATCTGTATTTTACTTGGAACAGCGCTACTTTTTATGGCCTGGGAGTCGGTGTTTACCACCACAAACTCGACATCCTTAATGCCCTGACTGTACATGTGATTTACGGCATTGCTTCCCCCTCCACCAACACCAATCACCTTGATGATTGATTTTTCTTGCCTGGGAATATCAAATTTATAAGTTTCCATTTTTATAAATGTTGGTTGTTTAATATTCGTTTTTATCTTCCAGGTCGTCAATTAACAACCCTTTGGTCTTATTGAGTATTTTTGAAAAAATATCACCCTTGGGCAACTTCGCTTTTTTGCCATTTTGTCTTTCACGTACTTCATTATATCTGGCTTCACGATCATCCAATGCTTTAAATCCCGATAAAACCAGTCCAACTGAAGTCGCAAACATTGGGCTCTTCACCGAGTCAATTTTACTTTTGCCCAGGTGTTCATTGGGATATCCTATTCGGGTATCCATACCCGTCATATATTCCACCAGTTGTTTCAGGCCACTTAATTGGGCTCCCCCCCCCGTAATCACTATTCCGCCGGCTAATTTCCCCATATATCCGGAGGTAATAATTTCAGAATGAGCCAGCTCTATAATTTCTTCCATACGTGCCTGAATAATATGAGCCAGGTTTTTGATAGATATTTCTTTTGGAGATCTGTTTCTTATACCGGGTATACTCACTATCTCATTCGGATTGGCCTCTTCAGCAATCGCTTTTCCAAATTTTGTCTTCAGGAGTTCAGCCTGGTGTTGCATTACCATACAACCTTGCTTGATATCTGATGTAATAATGTTTCCTCCAAAAGGGATTACTGCGGTATGTCTTATGATACTCTCATGAAAAATGGCCACATCAGTCGTACCTCCACCTATATCAATCAGGCAAATACCGGCTTCCTTTTCTTCATCACTTAATACCGCCAGACTGGAAGCAAGCGGCTCAAGAATTAAGTTTTCTATTTCCAGCCCTGAACGGATCACACACTTATTAATATTATTTATCGCATTCGTTTGCGCTGTGATTATATGAAAAGAGGCTTCAAGTTTTACACCAGACATCCCTACAGGGTCTTTTATTCCATCTTCATAATCAACGATATAGTCCTGGGGCATCACATGGATAATTTTGCTTCCGGGAGGTATAACAATCCTATACATATCGTTAGTAAGCCTATTCACATCTTCAACCGTAATCTCTTCATGTGTGGGATCACGGGTAATCCCCCCGTGATGAATAGAGCTCCTGATGTGCTGACCGGCAATTCCCACGTTGACTACATTAATTTCTATACCGGATGATTCCTCAGCCTCCCTGACGGCTTTTTCAATGGCATGCACCGTTTTATCAATATTCGTTACAATACCACGGATAACACCATCTGATTCGGCCTTACCCATGCCAAGAACTTCCAGTTTGCCATACTCATTTTTCCTTCCTACAATCGCACATATCTTCGTTGTGCCTATATCAAGTCCGACAATTATTTTTTCACTTTCCATGGTTGTAAATATTAATAGTGGTTGTTATTCAGCAATTATTTGATTTTCATATTTCAGGTTAATACGCACATAGTTGTTCCATCCCTTCAAGGGCAATGCTTCTTTATAAAAAACTTTCAATTTTCTTAGTTTTTCCTCAAAATGGTCAGGTTCACCAAATTCAATGATCTGTTTGGTCACTTGCGGGTATAATGTTATTTCCCCGTTTTTATCGATATCCAATTGTGCAATTTGTGCCTTCCAGAAGTTATCCAAGTAGATATACGACAAAAATTCAAGGAATTGCACACCATAAGCAGAGGACGAAAAGTCATCACTGAGTAATTTATCTGAAAAATTCCCACTGACAAGCACCACTCTGGATGTGAATTTATCTGATATAGGCAAAATCACCCCATCAAAGGCAATATACGCATCAGGCCCGTTAGACCGGACTATTCGGGCCATCGGTTTTCTCAGCAACGCATTCACGATCAACATCCCCTCGAGGTCCTTATAGATATCACATTTATTTATATAAGGGTGAGCCAGGGCTCGTTGCTCCAGCTTCCGCAGATCTATCATGCTCAAATCCTTGCCGGTAAGTTCATCTTCACCATGATCCTCCAGCAAGCTCTTCACCTCATTTTCATCGAGAAATTGATTTTCTTCCAATCCCTCCAGAAAAATAGTAAAACCCTTACAAGGCAAGGCCGACTGTCTGGAATCGACAAACCCAATTAGCACAAATGCCACAATCAAGGACAAGAGTCCTTTAGCTTTAGTGTTGAATATGTTTTTCAGTCCCTTCATTTCACTTCTTTCCTGTTAATTTACTTTTTAAAAGCCCTACCAATTGATCAATATCGCCTGCCCCAATGGTGGCCACAACTTCTACTTTTTCATCGGCTATTTTTTCAAGTAATTCTTCCTTTGACCAGTGTGACTTATCTGGTGCATCTACATTTTTAAATATTATTTCAGCTGTGACACCTTCAAGGGGTTGTTCTCTGGCAGGATAGATATCAAGCAGAATCACACGATCGGCATGCCCGAGGCTTTTTCCAAATTCCATGGCAAAGTCTCTTGTTCTTGAATAGAGGTGAGGCTGAAAAACTACGGTAATTTTCTTACCCGGGTACATCAGACGAAGAGAACTCAGGAACGCATTTATTTCCTCGGGATGGTGCGCATAATCATCAATATAAATAAGGTCGGGCGTTTGAATAATATACTCAAACCGCCTTTTCACCCCTTTAAAACTCTCCAACGCCTGTCTCACCAAATCAGGTTTAACACCACATTCGAGTGCAACAGCAATAGCTGCCACTGCATTTTCAACATTATAAAAACCGGGGACGCCTAGCTTCAGACTTTTTAAAGTCAAGTTTTCAGCGTACAAATCGAAGTTAAAAAAGCCATTCTTCATGGAAATATTGCTGGCAAAAAATTGTCCCCGGTTATTTCCGTATGTTGTGATGCTGACATCAGTTTTATCCGTTGTCAGCGCGGATATCTTTTCATTTATAATGAGTTTTCCTTTTTTTATGATTTGCTTAATAAAATCTTTAAAGCTGTTTTGCAACTCATCTTTATCACCATAAATATCGAGGTGATCGGCATCAACAGAAGTAATCACAGCGATGTTTGGATGTAATGTATGGAAGGAACGATCATATTCATCGGCTTCCACCACAACGGTCAATTTTCCTTTGCTATCGGCAGCAGAAATGTAGTTTGAACTATAATTGGTTGAAATACCCCCCAGAAAAGCAGACACCCTGACTCCTCCTACCCGCAACAAATGTGCGATCATCGCTGAGGTAGTGGTTTTTCCATGTGTTCCCGCTACTGCTACTGTAAACAAGCCATGTGTAAGTATTCCCAACACTTCGGAACGCTTAAAAACAGCATAACCTCTTTCTGTCAAGTACTGTAATTCTTTGTGTTCTGCCGGAACAGCCGGTGTATAAACCACCAGCGTATTCGCTTTCATATTCAGGACATTTTCCGGAATATTCTCCACATCATCATCAAAATGAATACACACTCCTTCTTGCTCCAACTGGGTGGTAAGCGGCGTTGCCACGCGATCATAGCCACACACACTATAACCATTCTGATTAAACCAACGAGCCAGCGCACTCATACCGATCCCCCCTACACCTATAAAAAAAACGATATCGTAGTTTTCTAACTTCAATTTATGATCAGGTTTAATTGGTCCACAATATCCTTGGTAGCCTGAGGCTTGCCCAATGCTTTTATATTTTCGCTCAGCATTTTAGATTTGCTTTGGTCATATAGCAATTTTAGCGCCCGGGTTACAAGCCCTTCTACAGCTTCTTCATCTTTCACTAAAACCGCGGCATTTTTCTCCACCAATGCCATTGCATTTTTTGTCTGGTGATCAGCAGCCACATTAGGTGAAGGCACAAAAATTACTGGTTTGGCCACAATACACAATTCAGAAATTGACAAGGCTCCGGCCCTTGATATGATCAGATCAGCTGCAGAATAAGCTACTTCCATATCATTAATAAATTGCATAACAAATAATCCATCCGGCTTATGATCACCTAACCGATTCAGCATTTCTTCATAATAAATCTTACCCGTTTGCCAGATCACCTGCACTTCGCCCCAGGCAATTTTATCCAGGGCTCCCATGATACTTTCGTTGATGGTGCGTGCGCCCAGGCTTCCACCCAATACGAGAATGGTTTTTTTGTTTCCATTCAAACCATATTTCTGTCGCGCCTTTTCTTTGGTTAACTCAGGGTCAAGAATATCATTACGGACTGGGTTTCCCGTAAATATTATTTTTTCAGGGTCGAAATATTTTTCCATTCCCTCATAAGCAACACAAACCTTTTTGGCCTTTCGTGCCAGTTTTCGATTAGTTAGTCCGGGGTAGGAGTTTTGCTCCTGCAGCAACACGGGAATTCCTTTTCTATTTGCTGCCATTACTGACGGGCCACTTGCATAACCTCCTGTACCAACAACGGCCTGCGGCTTAAACTGCCGCATAATCTTCAACGCTTTTAAATAACTATTGATGAGCTTAAAAGGAAAAAGCAGGTTTTGTAATGTAAAACGCCGTTGCAAGCCACTGATCCACAGCCCTTTTATTGGGTAACCCGCTTCCGGCACACGAGTCATTTCCATCTTTCCCAAAGCACCAATAAATAGTATTTCTGTTGAAGGATTTCTTCTTTTTAATTCATTAGCTATAGCCACCGCAGGAAAAATATGGCCTCCGGTACCGCCACCGCTTATGATTACCCGATATGGTTTGTTGTTGTCTTTCAAATTAAGCTGCTTTAGGCATGTTTCTCATTATCCCCTTTTTATCACTCAATGAAATATCTATATCTCCCCTGCTTACACTCAGTATAATACCCAGTGATACTCCTGTAAAAAGCATGGAAGTACCCCCCATACTAATCAGAGGAAGGGGAATACCGGTCACTGGTCCTAAACCCACGACTACACCCATATTGATGAATGCCTGTAATACCAGGGCAAAACTCAACCCGGCAGATAGCAAACCACCAAAGGCACGTTCACTGTTATATGCGGCTTTCATGCCCCTGTACAACAGAATAAAATAAAGTAATACCACTACTATACCTCCTGTAATACCGTATTCCTCAATAATAATGGCGAAAACGAAATCTGAGTAAGGGTGAGGAAGTATATTCCGTTGATTGCTCTTCCCCGGGCCTTTTCCAATAACCCCCCCCGTAGCCACCGCAATGCGTGCCTGTTCAGCCTGGAAGGGCAATTCTTTCCCATTTACAAACGACTCTATGCGGCTAACTACCGTAGTGCCGCGTTGTCCAACAGCAATAGCTACGGCGCCCGCCAGAGCGCCCACAAAAACCAGCATTGTAAGGTATCTCACCGGCACCCGACCAATAAACATGATGAGCAAGCAGGTAACAAACAACAAGATTGCTGACGAGAAGTTGGTTAAAGCAATAAGTCCACAGATCATACCACACCATATCAGTATAGGAATCAATGACTCTTTTAAACTTTCAATATTTTGTTGTTTTTTACTCAACATACTGGTGAGACTCATAATCAATGCCAGGCTGGCCAGGTCAGACGGTTGAAATGATTGGTTGATAAATGGCAGATGGAGCCATCTGGATGCATCATTGAGCTGAACACCGGCAACAAAAGTATACAATAGCAGTGGCACACTTAACCACAGCGCCAGGCGTGAAATCCTAGAATAATAACGGTAATCAAGCTTATGTGCCACCCACATGGCAAACAGACCAAGTAGAACAAGCATACTGTGTTTGAATAAATAACTTTCCGGATTTGCCATTTTTTTAAAGGCCAGTGTACCGGTAGCACTATATACGACCAGAATACTGATAATAGACAACCCCAGCACGACAGTCCATATAATCGGATCGCCCTGTAGGTTTTTATCTGTCCATTTTTTCACCCGTTCCATCATAGCACTAATATTCTTTTTTCTTTTAATTTCATTACTGCATTCTTAAACTGATTTCCCCGATCCTCGTAGTTTTGAAAAAGATCAAAACTTGCACAGGCCGGTGACAACAGCACCACGTCATTCCATTGCGCCAGGTCGCTGGATTTTTGTACAGCATCCTCCATAGAAGTCGTTTCCAGAATACTTAAAATCTCTTCATGAAATGCATCACGTAATTTCACATTGTCCTTACCCAGGCATATCAGCGCTTTTACTTTCTCATTGACCAATGACATGACACCCTTATAATCATTGCCTTTATCTATACCTCCAGCTATCCACACCAGCGGACGATCAAGGGCATCCAGTGCATATTTCACAGCATCCACATTCGTTGCCTTGCTGTCATTGATGTAGTCCACGCCATTGATTGTAGCCACAAATTCAAACCGATGAGGCATGCCCCTGAATGAAGTTATTCCTTCTTTTATTTTATTTTGATCAACCCCAAGGAAGTTCACGGCCAATACCGCAGACATTGCATTGACCATATTGTGAAGGCCTTTAATATTCATATCCTCAAAAGAAACCTGTAGTTCCTGTCCTCCGAATATCGTATTTATAGCATTCTCAAAAACCCACCCATTCATACCCTTCTTTTCACTTAAAGACACTTTCATTTTAAGGGCCTTAAGCTGTTGGCTATCCAGGCTATTTGCGATCATTTGATCATCTGCAAAATAAACAACGGCACCTGTAGTCATGTCCGCAAGCCGTAATTTACTTGCGGCATAGGCTTTCATACTGCCATAGCGGTCGAGGTGGTCAGGCGTAATGTTGAGTATCACACTCACATCAGGCCTGATTTCTTTAAACCCATCGATCTGAAAGCTGCTGGCCTCAATGACAAAGACATCGCGGTCTCCCTGCAGGGCAAGTGATCCGGCCAGGCTATTTCCAATATTCCCCACGGCCAGCGCATTTATGCCACAAGCGGTCAACAAGTGCTCAATCAACCGCGTAGTGGTCGTTTTACCGTTGGTTCCTGTTACAGTTATGAGTTTGGCAGAAGTATATCTCGATGCAAATTCAAGCTCATCAATGATAGGTACCCCTGCGTCTTTTAATCGCTGCACTACCTGAACACCCTCAGGTATCCCTGGACTTTTAATCACTTCAGTTGAAGACAAAATCGTTGATTCCGTATGACCATTCTCTTCAAAACCGATTCCATTTTCAACAAACAGAGACTTTGTCGCTGCATCAATCACCTTATGATCCGACACAAAGACCCGATAACCCCTGGCTGATGCTAGCAGTGCTGCACCTTTTCCACTTTCTCCTGCGCCCAATATGGTTATAAGTCCCTTATTCATTTATCTCAATTTCAATGTAGCCAGGCTAAGAATAGCCAGGAGTATTCCTACAATCCAAAACCGTGTAACTATTTTACTTTCATGTATATCTGCTTTTTGATAATGATGATGTAAAGGCGACATACGTAATATCCGGCGCCCTTCACCATACCTCTTTTTCGTGTATTTAAAATACCCTACTTGCACAATCACCGAGAGGTTTTCAATCAGGAATATCCCACATAGCAATGGAATCATAAGTTCTTTTCTGGTAGCCAGCGCTAATACGGCGATAACCCCTCCCAATGACAGGCTTCCCGTATCGCCCATAAAAACCTGAGCAGGGAATGTATTATACCATAAAAATCCCAAACAGGCACCCACAAAGGCTGTACAAAAAATCACAAGTTCACTCAGGTTGGGTATATGAAGGATATTTAAGTAACCACTAAAATCATAACGTCCGGAAACATAAGCGAATATGGCCAATGTAAGTCCGATGATAGCTGATGTACCCGCAGCCAGGCCATCTATTCCGTCTGTTATATTCGCTCCATTTGACACTGCCGTAACAATAAATACGACAATAAGCACATATATAATCCAGGTAAAATCATGTCCAATAAATGGGAAAATTCCGTCGTAATCGAGCTCATTATCTTTCAAAAAGGGAACTGTTGTTTTGGTAGATTTAACATCCTCAAAGCCCCGCACCATTTCATTGTTTTCAATATGCATCGCATCATCATAATCCCTTACTACTACATCATCATGAAAATAGAGGGTTAGACCCACCACCAGGCCAATGGATACTTGTCCGGCAATTTTGAAGCGTCCTGCAAGTCCCTCTTTGTTCTTTTTAAACACCTTGATGTAATCATCCAGAAATCCCACGAGGCCCAGCCAAAGGGAGGTGATCAGCAAAAGGATGACATATATATTGTCCAGCTGTGCAAACAATAAAGTAGGAATGACCATCGCTGCGATGATAATCAGTCCGCCCATGGTAGGTGTTCCTTTTTTCTCGATCTGGCCTTCCAATCCCAGATCCCGCACTTCCTCACCAATTTGCTTTTTCCGCAGTTTATTGATCAGGTATTTTCCAAAAAATATAGTAATCAACAGTGAAAGTACGGCTGCCATACCCGCCCGAAAGGAAATATACTGGAACACCCCTGCTCCCAGGAAGTTGTGCTTATCAAGATGTTCGAATAAATAATAAAGCATATGTCCTTTTAGTTTGAAAACATGTTTAACATTCTACCCAATACTTCCCTGTCATCGAAGGGGTATTTCACCCCTTTTATCTCCTGATATGTTTCATGGCCTTTACCCGCTACCAGAATAATATCACCGGCTTTTGCCAGCATACAACCGGTCTTTATGGCCTCTTCCCGATCAACAATTTTCAGCACTTTGCGCATACTTACAGGATCAAGCCCTGATTCCATTTCTTCAATGATTGCCTGCGCATCTTCATCACGCGGATTGTCAGAAGTAAATATTACCTTGTCGCTATATTTACAAGCGATATCACCCATGATGGGTCGTTTGGCTTTATCTCTGTTACCTCCACACCCCACTATGGTAATAAGTTGTTCATTTTTTGTCCTGACCTCTTCAATTGTTTTTAGTGCATTGTCAAGTGCATCAGGAGTATGTGAATAATCAACAATCCCTAAAATTCCACTTGAAGAACCAACACGCTCAAACCGACCACTCACCCCGTCACTCATGGATAAGGCGGTAAGTACGTCGTCACTTTCTTCTCCCATCTGCACGGCGACACTATAAACAGCCAACAAATTATAGCTGTTAAATCCTCCGATGAGCTTAAACCACACCTCTTTCCCCGCTATCTCCAATTCAATTCCCTCTAAAGTGTTTGCCAGCATCCTGCCTTTGATGTCCGCTACACTTTTGAGGGCATAGGTTAGCTTCTCTGCCTTTGTATTTTGCAACATGATACTTCCCCGCCTGTCATCGGTATTGCTAATTGCAAAAGCCGCAGCAGGGAGCTGATCAAATAATTTCTTTTTGGCCTTGATATAATTCTCAAAAGAGCCATGGTAATCGAGGTGATCATGTGAGATATTCGTAAAAACTGCCCCGGCAAACGTCACTCCTTCTACCCGGGACTGCTCCAATGCATGGGAACTCACCTCCATAAAACAATGAGATATTCCCTCTTGCACCATCTCTGCAAGTAATGCATTCAGTGCCAGCGCATCGGGTGTCGTGTAGGAAGCCGGCACCTCTCTTCCGGCAATTTTATTGATCACCGTTGAAATAAGTCCACAGTGATACCCCAGTTCCATGTAAAGATTATAAAGTAAAGTCGCTGTAGTCGTTTTCCCATTTGTACCTGTAATCCCGATCAGCTTCAGTTTTTGAGAAGGGTTATCATAATAATTCGCCGCCAAAATGCCGAGCGCCTTTGGCGTACTTTTAACAGCGACGTAGGTAACGTCTTCATCTGTTGTCTTTGGTATTTTTTCACAAATCACCACCTCTGCCCCCGATTGCACTGCGTCATCAATATATTGATGCCCATCGTGCTTCAGGCCACTCACTGCGACAAAGAGGCACCCCCTACTTACCCTTTTCGAGTTAAAGGAAATATCTTTCACTTCCCTGTCCATTTCTCCCAGTGTGGCAGTGATCGAAACGCGATATAGTATATCTTTTAAATTCATCAATTATCCAAGGCTTAAAATGACCAGTTCACCTTTTTTTACTTTAGCATTGGGCTGAACAGATTGCTCTTCCACCCTTCCTATTCCGCGATGTGAAATGCGCATACCTGCTGTCTCCAGCAAATAAATAGCATCACGCAAGGTCATTCCCCTGACGTCCGGCACGATACCCGGCTTCACCTCCTTGCTATGCCACTGCACCGCATTTCCATTTATTTTTGTCTTCACCCACTTTTCATTATCAACGGTGTGGTTTGAAACACCCAACTCATTGCATATGAAGGAAAGTTCTTCACGGTTTCCAGCCTGAATAACCGGGAATACCCCCATTGGAACATCCGTAATTTCCTCGACAAAGGATCCGTGTAACTCGAGGTCGCGGGAATAAATATTATCTGCTATTTCCTTGAATACCGGTGCTGCTACGTTACTGCCGTACTGACGCCACCCTTTTGGATTTCGCACCACCACAATAGCGCTGTACTTTGGGTTGCCTGCCGGGAAATATCCGGCAAAAGAAGTCATATACCTATTGGTATAGCGGCCATTTTTCAGTAGTTGGGCAGTGCCCGTTTTACCGGCAATTCTATAATGTGTTCCTTTCACATTACTTGCTGTTCCATTTTCAACCACCCCTTCCAACAATTGCCTTATACGAGCAAGTGTTTCCCGGGAGCAAATATTTTCTTCGAGCACTTCAGCTTTATATTCCTGTCGCACACGATCGGCTTTCCCCATTGAGCGTACAATAATCGGGCGGATCATTTTCCCATTGTTAGCCACAGCATTGAACAATGTGAGAATGTGCAATGGTGTCACTTCCAGCCCATAGCCATGTGCCATCCAGGGAAGCGTAATTCCACTCCATCCATTCTGCTCGGGACGTGGTATTTTTGGAACACCGCCTCCCATAATTTGAAAATTTAAAGAGTGTGTGAGGTGTAATTTGTCCAGGTAGCTCAAAAAACGATTGGGATCCAGCCCAAAATGCTTATCGACCAACTTGACCATTGCCACATTGGAAGATTTTTCGAAGGCCTCTTTAAAGGACAGCTTTCCCCAACCCCCTTCATGGTGGTCTCTTACGGTGGAATTGTAAATCTTATAAGAGCCATCGCCCGTATCTATGATGTCGGTAAGCCTGAGTGGTGTCTCTTCCATCAAGGCGAGTGCCGTGGCCAACTTGATGGTCGAACCCGGCTCCATTACACTCCCAACGGCATAGTTGTATGTTTCACGATACCCATTGCCTACCCTTGTCAGGTTTGACATCGCCTTAATTTCACCAGTTTCCACTTCCATCACAACCACCAGCCCAAAATCCGCTTCATGACCCCGAAGGGCTTTTTCCAGTGCGGTCTCAGCCACATCCTGCAAATTGACATCAATCGTTGTTTCGATATCATCACCATCTATTGTCCTTATCTCCGTCCCGTCAAAAACAGGCTTCCAGTTACTTCCGGAAATCTTTTGGAACATAGCCTCCCCGTCCTGCCCGGACAGAATATCATTAAAACTATATTCAAGTCCCGCACCGCGTTCGTTTTCATTGATAAAACCAACCGTACGTTTACTCAGGTTCTCAAAAGGCTGAAAGCGCTTATCTACTCTTTCGAATATCACTCCTCCACCATACCTTCCTTCACGAAATATGGGCCAGGAAGCTACTTCCTTTTTGACATGGTAATTGATTAATCGCCTGCTAACCATTAAATACCGGCGATTTTGCTCCCTGGCATCAATCATCATGTTCTTGTATTGAGCGGCCGATTTCTCATGAAAATACTTACTGAGGTATATGGAAAGTGAGTCAATTCCCTGATCGAAAGTCCCCTTTGAGGGAACAGTGGGGTCAAAAGCAACCTTATAAAATGGTAGCGAAGTGGCCAGCAGACTGCCGTTGTCTGAGTAAATATTGCCACGAGTAGCCTTTACCGGTCGGTACTGGTAGGTAATCTTCCGGGCCTTTTCTTTCCACGCCTCCCCTTGCACAAACTGTATGATTACAATCTTCGCTACAATAGCCACAGCGAAGATAAACATCAATACAAATGCCACCCGTACCCGAAGTAATATGTGTCGCTTAATGTTCACGCTTATCGATTACTATTTTATATGGTGGTTGTAAACTCTCTTTCAATCCCCTGTCTTTTACTTTTTCAGCTACTTCCGACTGCTTACCCGAAAGCATATACTCCGCTTTCAGTGTAGTATAATCTGCCCTAAGGTCTTCCACTTCCGCCTCCAGCCAGTTTATTTTCCGAATGGTCTTTTCCGAATAATGGCTGTTTCCTATATAAATTAGGGCCAATAAAAAAAGGAAGAATATATGGGGCAGGTATTTTACAGGAAAGCCAAAATCAAGCATCCCGTTGAGCGCCAGCAGTTTTTCCACTTTTTGAAAAAACCCCCTCCCCTCACCTCTTTTCATTCCCGTTTTTAGCGTATTTTCTTTCATTATATTTTTTCCGCTATCCTTAACCGTGCGCTGCGCGCCCGGCTGTTTTGCTTTATCTCCTCTTCACCTGCAGCAATAGGCTTTTTATTTATTGCTATAAGTGGTTTATTGGTATTTCCATAAAAATCCTTTTCCTCTATTCCTTCTGTATTTCCCTTTCGAATCAGGTTCTTTACCAGTCTGTCTTCAAGTGAATGGTATGAAATCACGACCAATCTTCCCCCGGGCTTTAGTACTTCAAGCGCTTGGTCTAAAAACGACTTCAATGCTCCAATCTCATCATTCACCTCAATTCGCAAAGCCTGAAACACCCGGGCGTAATATTTAAATTCCGCTCCCCGGGGAGCCACGCGATCCAGCAGTTCCCTGAATCCACCGGTGGTTTTTATTTCACCCAATGCCCTTGCACGAATAATTTCTGCCGCCAGGGTTCGGGCATTCCGCACCTCGCCATACCGGCTAAAAATATCTACCAACTCTTTTTCAGGATAAGTATTCAAGACTTCCCGGGCCGTGATTGGCCCCGATCGATCCATGCGCATATCTAAAACATGGTCAAAACGTGTTGAAAACCCCCGCTCAGGCTCATCGATCTGGTGGGATGAAATGCCTAAATCGGCGAGTATCCCATCAACCTCTTTCACACCATACAACCTTAAAAATTTTTTGATGTGCCTGAAATTGGCCTGAATAAATGTAAAAGAACGTTCTTCTATTTTTCTGGACTGAAGCGCTGCGTCTTCATCCTGATCAAATCCAAACAACCTCCCCTCTTTCAACCTTGAGAGTATTTCCCGGCTATGGCCACCTCCACCAAATGTAACATCCACATAAGTACCTCCCGTTTTCAGGGCCAGGCCTTCAATAGTCTCTTTCAACAGTACCGGTATATGATAATCCATACCTCTAGCTATTCGTCCAGTAATTTTCTGGCCATGTCCGAAAATTCAGCAGGATCGTCTATCAACTGCTGATTATATAATTCCGGGTTCCATATTTCAATTTTGTTGCCCATGCCGATTACAATCACTTCCTTCTTTAATTGGGCGTATTGCAACATGGGTTTGGGAACAAGAAGCCTTGCGTTGGCATCGAGTTCTACTGTAGAACTTCCCCTAAAGAAATTACGCTGAAACTTCCTGTATTCTTCATTGAATTCGCTTAAGCCGGCAATTTTTGAATAGATCTTGTTGAATTCCACCATGGGGTAGAGAATCAGGCACGGGTCAAAACCCCGCTGAATGACCAGCTCGTTGCCAGAGGCACCGGGTAGATTGGACTTTATACGGGCTGGTAGTACCAAACGCCCCTTCGCATCCAATTTGCATTCATATTCGCTGGTAAAAAAAGTCATGTCGGCTAGTGTACGCTACTTCAATAAGCAAACATAAGAATTAATTTTCCATTTTCAACCACTTTCTCCCACTTTTTTCCACTTTTTGACATTTTATGCACACATGTAAGATTTAGGGGCGGTTGTGACACACCTTAATCACACCTCCAAACCGGCCTAAAACAGACCTCAAGAACGGTTAAAGATGCTTTAATGGGAATTTCGGAGTTAGTGGGGGGAAGTGGGGGAATAGTTTTGAACAGATCCTCTTCTTTATTTTTTTTAATTTATACTTTGTTTTACAAAGTACTTTTATTTTATTTGCTCCATGAAAGAACAGGAGTACCTCAAAGACCTTACGGAAATCCGGTCGATCATGGAACGGTCGGCCCGGTTTATATCACTCAGTGGCCTGTCTGGAGTAATGGCAGGTATTTATGCGCTCATTGGTGCCTTTATTGCCTATCACATTATCTACAAATCGCCTTACGTACTGTACGACTCCATCCGGGCCCACGAACTGTCAGGGGGCATCACGTTTTTGGTACTGGATGCAGTAGTGGTGCTGGCACTTGCAGTGGCTACCGGCATGTATCTCACTTACAGAAAAGCCCTCAAAAATGGACAGAAAATATGGGACAAGACATCTAAAAGACTGCTCCTCAACCTGTTTCTCCCCCTTGTGGCAGGTGGTCTTTTTATCATTATTATTTTCTGGAGGGGGTTTTTCTCACTTATATCACCGCTCATCCTCATCTTTTATGGCATGGCATTGATCAATGCCAGCAATCACACGGTGCGGGACGTCAGATACCTGGGTATTTCAGAAATCATACTGGGACTGGTAGCCGCGCTGTTGCCCGGATATGGTTTGTTTTTCTGGGCCTTTGGATTTGGGGTGCTCCATATATTCTACGGGTTGGTCATGTACTTAAAATACGACAGGTGAAAGGGATAATAGAAAACCTGCACAAGGCCTTTGACAACCGGGTACGTCTGGGAATCATGTCGGCACTGATGGTGAACGAACGCATGGATTTCAACAGCATGAAAGACCTTCTGGATATTACCGATGGCAACCTGGCCAGCCACCTCAAAGCGCTTGAGAAAGAAGATTTTATCCTGGTGAATAAAACGTTTATTGGCCGGAAACCAAACACAAGTTATCAGACCACCCCGACCGGGCGAAAAGCCTTTGAAAACCACTTAAACGCACTGGAAAAACTTATTTCCAGCCAGCAAATGAAACCCGATGAATAATTTTTTTACCCATTAACTTTGAAATACAAAGTACTTTTATAAACTTCAAACAACATAACAATGGAAGAACAACTTAAAAAAACG
>JAOUKJ010000600.1 GCA_029882675.1 Cyclobacteriaceae bacterium | reverse complement strand
GAAAGGGCAAGTCCCCTTCAGCAAGAAAACAGGCCATATGCTGGACAGATCCCACAGGTGATCTATGGCTCTACGGGGGTAAAATACCGGAAACCATGACTTCTGATCAAAAAATGTATTTCAACGACCTCTGGAAATACAACCTCTCCTGGCCTGCGGATGTAAACGCTGAAGTTTTACTTTACCCCAATCCCGCTACTGATCATATCACGTTGAAATGGGATCAGGCCGCTCCCAGACACCTTTTTGTTTATAATATCAGGAGCCAGCGCGTGATAGAAACAGGCCTCCTGGATTGGGAAGAGCGTATTGAGGTCAGGGGCCTATCTCCCGGCCTGTACCGTTTTCTGATTACTGAAGACGGTAGATACACAGCTGTAAGTGTAGTCATTAAATAGTGTTTGGCCTCCGCCGCTGGCGGAGGCCAAACACAAATCCAATGCTAAACAGACAAAATTTAAGGCCTGTCTGTTTCTTCCAGCCATTGCTTCACCACTTCCTGAAACTCCGGATCAAAAGGCCGCTTCATGGCCTCCTCCCAACTCACACACCTGTTTTCCACCTGATAAAAACCATGCATACCCCCGGGCATAACGGCAATAGTGAAATTTTCAGGAGGATTGTTTTCAAACAACCGGTTGAAGTGCGCATTATTTTGTACGGGCGGCACATTCATGTCGTGCTCGGCAAACAACAGCAACGTAGGGCATTTAATGTTTTTTATCACCTCATCATTGTCATAATCGGCGATCAGGCTCCAGTACCTGGCGGCTCCAATGAAGGGCAATACCCGACCAATGCCGGCAGATAATTTCCTGGATTTTCTTTTCCTGACCATCTTGCGGGCCAGTTTATCTCCTGCAATTCCCTGACATTGATAATACAGACTATCGTTGATATTGGTCTGGGCCTTTATGCCTACGGTGGGTCCGGCCAGACAAATCACAAAGGCGATGTCCTCGTGTTGTGCGGCCGTAATCTGACTGATCCACCCCCCCTGGCTGTGCCCGGCGATTCCGATTTTAGTTCCGTCAATGTCAGGGCGCGTCCGGAGGTATTCAACGGCGGCATAGGCGTCGGCGGCCCGGCCATAGAAATCGTTTCGCTTCCAGTTTCCGGAAGAATTACCCAGTCCCCTTTTATTACAGTACAGCACAGCATAGCCCTGTTCCAAAAGGACGTCCTCAATATAGAACTTATGGGGGCCCCAGGCCTCCGCTTCATAACCATCAAAGGCATGCCCTCCCGACCCCTGCTGAAAAACAACTGCCGGTACCCGCCCGGTACCGCCCGGACGTACCAAAATAGCTTCAATTGTTTCCTTACCACTTTTAAACATGACCGTTGATGCTGTTCTGGTTTGTGCAAAAGACAGTTCTACTGTGAAAATGGCAATTAATATGAACAGATTACTTTTCATGATTTTGGGTCGTTAATGTGTTTTGGTTTCTTTGTTCGTTAAAATCACTATTCAGGCCATCACTTTCCTTCAAGAGTTTTTTTAACATATCCATATAGATGGCCTTTTCGCAAAAGATGGTAGTGGTCGGGGAATTGGAAAATATAATGGCCCCGGTACGCGTTTCAGGATCAAATGACACCACTGTGGATACCCCGGGATCCAGCCCGGTGTGAGAAGGCCTGCGCGGCATAACCAGGTTATAAACAATACTTTCAAATTCGTTGTAACTCCACGATATGGCCCTCCATTTGGCAATGTCCGGGTATTGTACTTTCAGAAACTCCTCCACGGTTTCTTCCCGAAGAAACGGCTCTCCATCCACCCTACCCTTGTTGACCATCAACTTTACGTATTGGGCATAATCACTTACTGTGGTCCTTAACTGGCCGGCAGGATATTCCGGGTACCCAAAATGGGGCAATGGCTGCGTGCCTTTAAAGTCTGTTTCTTTATAGGGCAGGTTGTGCGGAGTGGCTATGTTTTCATGCGGCACCTCCTTCATAAACCAATAGGTATTGTCCATATGGAGGGGCCTGAACACTTCTTCATTCATATATTCATTGAACGGTCTGCCGGAAATGACCTCCGCCAGATAGCCCAACAGGGCGTAGCCCACATTGGAATAGTGTTCTTCAGTCAACGGGGCCGTCTTGTAAAAATTCCTTTCCGGGTCGTAATACTGTCCGCCTTCCAGTAAGTAATCCTTTAAAAATGTTTCCAGGCTGATGGGCGAGTCACCTCCACCTTCTCCCAGTGTATAAAGTCGCTCCAGGTGTTGCCAGTTGTCGTGGATGGACGACACATGACAGAGCAGCATACGGATCGTGATTTTTTCATCGGGAAACCCGGGATTGGTGATTTTAAAAGGCAAATAACTGTTGATGTCCTCGTCGAGCGACAGCCTGCCATCATCGTACAGTTTCATCACGGCTAGGGCTGTCACCGGTTTGGAAAGGGAGGCCACCATAAACACCGTGCTATCGGTAACACTGTCGGTGGTTTGCCAGGTTTTCAGCCCATAACTGCCTGTCCATTGCAATTCCCCATCAGCTATAAACGCGGCCTGCATTCCTATCCGGTCGGCCTGTTTCATTTTTCTGAGCATATAACTGTCCAGCTTTTCGCTGTTGTACTGGGCAAAAACAATGTTCATGCTGAGTACAACCAGGATAGTAGATATTAAAGTCTTTTTCATGTCCTTGATTTTGTTTTTTCATAAAGACGGATATTTTCGCCTCAGGCTGCATCATTTGGGTGGTTTTTGTGTGAAGTATATGAATTTGGGGCTGAGGTAGATTGGAGATGCC
>JAOUKJ010000085.1 GCA_029882675.1 Cyclobacteriaceae bacterium | reverse complement strand
GGAACATGCCACGGGACATTTGTTATACAGCAGGTTTTGGAACCTTTTTTTATACGACCGGGGATTCATAAATCATGAAGAACCTTTTAAAAAACTCGTAAACCAGGGTATGATCCAGGGCCGGTCCAGCTTAGCCCATCGCATCAAAGACACCAATACTTTTGTTTCGTACAACCTGCGCAAAGCGCATCAGACCACTCCTATCCATGTTGATATCAGCATGGTTAAAAATGATGAACTGGATATCGCGCAATTTAAAACCTGGCGCCAGGATCTCAATGATGCCGAGTTCATTCTGGAAGACGGTAAGTTTATCTGCGGGTCGGAAACAGAAAAAATGTCAAAAAGGCTTCACAATGTGGTAAATCCCGATGATGTGGCTGAAACTTATGGTACAGATACACTTCGCCTGTATGAAATGTTCCTCGGTCCCCTCGAACAGTCAAAACCTTGGGATACACATGGTATTGATGGTGTGTACCGGTTTTTGAAAAAATTATGGAACCTGTTTCACAACAAAAGCGGAGATTTTGAGCTTTCAGAGCAGCAACCTTCAGATCAGGAACTTAAGGCCCTGCACAAGGTGATTAAAAAAGTGCCTGAAGATATTGAAAGACTGGCATTCAATACCTCTGTCAGCAGTTTTATGATTTGTGTCAATGAACTCACTTCATTAAAATGTAACAAAAGGGCCATTCTGGAGGATCTCATCAGTGTCATTGCTCCATACGCCCCACATATTTGTGAGGAATTGTGGCACCTTGCCGGACATGATACTTCAATCGTAAACGCCGCTTTCCCGAAATTTGAAGAGAAGTATATCCGGGAAGAGGAACACGAATACCCGATCATGATCAATGGCAAAATGCGCGCGAAAATGAAATTCGCACTCGACACGCCTCATGAAGAAGTGGAAAAAGCAGTACTCGCCTCGGATATTGTGCAAAAATGGACGGAAGGCAAACCACCCAAAAAGGTGATTATTGTACCCCGAAAAATCATCAACCTTGTTGTTTAATAATCCGGGACGGAAGATCATTATTATTATAGCCCTTTGGCTTTACATCGGGGTAAATGATTCGGTATGCCAGGAACTTTTCGGACACCAACCCCTCATTGAGGATGAACTGACGCAAGGTGTTGTGTGGCGGTATTATCACTACAACACAAGTGATGGTATGCAAAGCATCAACATATTGATCCTGGATCAGACAACCAACAATTACCGTCTTTCAATTGCCATTGAAGACACCAGCCTGGTTTATACCAGTGAACTGGCGATCAGAAACAAGGCCCTGGCGGCCATCAACGGATCTTTCTTTGATATGAAAAAGGGAGGATCTGTCGTGTTTCTGCAAAAAGACAAAAACGTCATAAATCAGTCGGTGCGCAAAGACCGTTTTACAGACGAAGCTGCCTTCGCCATTGACAAAAAGGGGGAAGTATCAATCATTAAAAAGCCAGATGATGGCTGGAAAAAAAACGGTAAATACCATGATATCCTTTCCAGTGGGCCGTTGCTCCTGTTTCATGGACAGGAGGAAGCCATAACTGACGATGCCTTCAACAATAACCGACACCCGCGTACTGCTATAGGCCTCACAGCCGGAAAACAATTACTTCTGGTCACTGTTGATGGTCGAAACAAACAGGCCATAGGCATGTCTATAGCGGAATTATCTCAATTAATGCAGGAGACCGGCTGCACAGATGCACTTAATCTCGATGGAGGTGGGTCAACTACTTTCTGGATCAAAGACCGGACAGCCAATGGCATAGTAAATTATCCTTCCGACAATAAGACTTTTGACCACAAAGGCGAAAGAAAGGTAGCGAATGCCGTATTGGTTCTGCCTGTTAAGCGCTAATCTTCACCTCACCAGAAAGAGGGTCAAAATATCCGCAATTACGATTCCAATGAAAAGAGGTAGTGAATCGTTGGTTTCCGCATAAAGGGATATTGAGTTAATCCCACCTCCGGGTATCGGAGCAATGAAAGAATTTTTTATTGTTTGGTTCTGAATTTGTTTATACCTAATTTTGCAGCTTCAAAAATATGATGGCGCTGTGGCCGAGTGGCTAGGCAGAGGTCTGCAAAACCTTCTACAGCGGTTCGAATCCGCTCAGCGCCTCAACCCCCTGACAACCCTTCGCAAGAAGGGTTTTTTGTTTTATGAGTGAGCAGATCAAATGAAATTTGAATCTGCTCACTCATAAAACAAAAAATGTTGCGTAGCAACAGTTGTCAGGGGGTTGATAAACCACCACCACCGGATCACCGAAGGTAATCCGCCTGTGAGCAACAAACCTGTTTAGAATTCCCTTCCTTAAATGTTGCGTAGCAACAGTTGTCAGGGGGTTGATAAACCACCACCACCGGATCACCGAAGGTAATCCGCCTGTGAACAACAAGCCTGTTTAGGACACTCTGCCATAATTGTTGCGCAGCAACAGTTGTCCGGAGGTTGATAAACCATTCATGTAATTTTTTTAGTATAACCGTTGAAGTTTTTCTTCTGTTCTGACTTTTACTTTCTATTTTCGCATTTTATGAAAATATGAAACGACATATATTATTCCTCTTCATCTTGTTGCCCTGGACATTGAAGGGGCAGTACACTACAACAGGCCTTTCGCTGAATGAGGAGGTACACAACTGGTATGATCAACAGGTGGGGTTGAGCAACACCCTCCTGACTACAGGCAGCTATTTTCAGGTGGTCAAAAAAACAAAGTTTAACCATCCTTTTTTTATTTCCGACAAATGGGTGCAGGGTGACATAACCTATAATGGTGAACATTTCTCCAACATCTCCCTCCTCTATGACATGGAAAATGATTTTATACTTATACGGCATCCTGAGACATACAAGTACATCATGCAGCCCATCAAGCCTCTGCAACACCTGGTAAGTTCGTTTGAAATGCAGGGACATTATTTTATGTATTATCACGAAAGAATTCTGCTTCACTCACCGGGGTTTTTCGAGGTACATTATCAGGGGCATTCGATGGATCTCCTGACTAAACGGGTACGCCGATTGGAAACAAACTCTTCCATGGAGCTGGAATTTGTAAACAAGGACAGTAGGATCATTCGTTACAAGGCCGATTATTATAAAATAAAAAGCAGAATGCTATTTTACCGGCTTTTCAAAGAACACCGGAAACAACTCCGAAAGTATATTCGGGAACATCAAGTTATCTTCGGAAACGATAATGAGGAAAGGCTTGCCGGTTTTGTTGAGTATTGTGATTCCCTGATTGATTGAAAATGAAAAATATACTAGCAAGTCTAATGGTCCTTGTTTCTTCTGTGATCCTGGCCCAAAACCTTCCGGTCGTTTCAGGGCAATACCAAAATAAACCAACGCTTGACGTTATCCATGATTTTGAAAGTCAGACAGGTTATTTATTTTATTATCAACTGCAATGGTTTGATTCCTTATTTACAACAGCGACATTCCAAAACACACCCCTTAACGAAGCCCTTGACATCGTTTTTCAGTATACTCCGCTAAATTATCATCCAGACAAAGAGCAGATCATACTTACCTACAATGTTAAAATAATTACTTCACCGGAAATAGGCCGCAGTGTTTCTAAACATCCTGTTGATGGATCCGTTGAGAAAGGCCTGATTTTTGAACGTGAATATCTGGGTTCAGCGGGTGCCAACAAAGGCATTGAAGATCAGGTATTTGAAATAGGCAATAGAAACCTGATGGTAACTGGTGAACGTGCCACACTTGCCGGATATATACGCGAAAAACAAACAGGCAATCCGATTGAGGGCGCATTTGTATTTGCAGAAGGTTCTTCTGCCAGCACAATTTCAGATGAAAATGGTTTTTATTCACTCACTCTTCCAAACGGTAAGGAAAAAGTGATTGTCCAGTATGTCAGCATGAAGGCTACCAGCCGGCGAATCGTATTATTTTCCAGTGGTCAGCTTAACATTGATATGGAAGAGGACATCATCGCCCTGATGGAAGTGACCATTAACGCTGATCGCGACCAAAACGTAAAAAGCACGCAAATGGGCATGTCCAAGATCAGCGCCAAAGACACCAGAAATATGCCGGTAGTCCTGGGTGAAAAAGACATTATGAAAGTAGCCACCACGATGCCCGGGGTACAAACCGTTGGAGAAGGGGCTTCCGGGTACAATGTTCGTGGTGGAAAATCAGACCAAAACCTCATCCAGCTCAACGGGGCAAACATTTACAACCCGGCACATTTCTTTGGGTTTTTCTCTATTTTCAATTCCGATGCCATTGATAATATGGAAATATACAAAAGCAGTGTGCCTGTACAGTACGACAGCCGCCTGTCATCGGTGTTTGATATTCAAAGCAAAAAGGCCAACACCGAAAAATTTGTAGGCGTGGGGGGCATTTCACCCATTACTTCCAAACTAAACCTGGAAATACCGATCATCAAGGATAAGGCGGGGCTGATGGTTGGCGGAAGGACTACCTATTCCAATTGGGTACTCAAAAAAGTAAATAACGCTAATTTCAGGGAAAATAAAGTTTCTTTTGCTGACTTCAACCTGCGTTACGATCATGAATTTAACCGGGATAATTTCCTGACCATTTCAGGCTATTTTAGTAAGGATAAATTCAGATTGCCTTCTGATACTCTTTTTTCATTTTCTGAATTTTCATTTACCAATGCCAATGGATCTGTTAGCTGGAATAAACGATTTAATGATAAACTAAATGGTAAGCTATCAGCCATCGGATCAAGTTATGGCTATAACCTGCTTTATGATGAGTCTGAATACAATGCCTTCAAGCAGGACTTTGGACTAAAAGAATACACCTTACGTTCGGATATGAATTTTTATCCATCGGAGGAACATGAAATACAGTTTGGATTGATTAGCAAATACTATCATATAAACCCGGGACACCGTTACCCCAATGATGCTTCATCGCTTATAATACCCCAAAAAACAGAAGATGATTTCGGTCTGGAAAATGCGCTGTACATTTCCGACCAATATGAACTGGGGCCAAATATTTCCATTTATGGTGGCTTGCGTTACAACCTCTTCAGCCGTATTGGCCCAGGTTCCATGTACGGCTATACCGAAGGATCACCCCGCAATGCTGTTTCACTTACCGACACCACCACCTATAGCCCTGGCCAGTTTATTAAAAGCTACCACGGACTAGAGCCACGGCTATCTGCCCGATATTCCCTGGATGACCAGGCATCGATAAAGGTGGGTTTTAGCAGATCACGACAAAATATTCATGCGCTGTCCAATTCGGCATCACTTTCACCAACAGATATCTGGCGATTGTCTGGGCCACACCTGTTGCCCCAGATAGCAGATCAGCTCTCAGCAGGATACTACAAAAATATACTTTCCAAACAACTCGAAGCCTCAGTGGAAGTATATTATAAAAAGGTGAAAAACCTGGTGGATTTTAAAACAGGGGCCGAATTTTTACTTAACAATGCAGTGGAAACAGCCATTTTACAAGGCCCGGGAAAATCATACGGGGTGGAACTGATGGTTAAAAAGTCAGGCAAGCTCAACGGTTGGCTCAACTACACCTATGCCCGGACTTTTATTCAGCTGGATGGAAATTACCCGGAAGAAATTGTCAATAACGGGCTCTTTTTCCCCACAAATTATGATAAACCCCACGCCCTCAACATGGTGGCCAACTATAAATTCACCCACCGGGTCAGTATGTCAACCAATTTCACCTTTAATTCCGGCAGACCAGTCACCTATCCGGTTGCATCCTATGATTTTAAAGGCATCCAGATCGTTCACTATTCCGATCGCAATGCTTACCGCATCCCGGATTACATTCGGATGGACATCGGCATCAATATAGAAGAGGCCCATAAAATAGAGAAGCTTGCACACTCCTATTGGTCTTTTTCTATTTATAATTTACTGGGCAGGCAAAATCCCTACTCTGTATTTTTTGACATCAAAAAAGGAATAGTCAATGGATACCAACTGATTATTTTTGGTACACCTATTCCAACAATTTCGTACAATTTCAGGTTTTGATAATGCGGAAGACAAATAAACGGATATTGCTTTTCATTGCACCTCTTTGGCTGTTGACTTCATGTGTCAAACCCTTTGACTATGAATCAGTCAGTTATGAAAAATTAATCGTTGTAGATGGGTCGGTAACTGATGTTGAGAAACCTCACCGCGTAAAGCTTCAGTACACCTACCCCATTAACCAAAATAGCATCATGCCCATACAAAACGCTACTGTTTGGGTACAGGATGGTAAAGGCAATCGTTATCCCTTTATGGAATCCGAAAAAGGGGAATACCTTTCAGCTCCTTTTGCAGGGATATCCGGTGAGTCCTACCAACTCCATTTCACCACAACAGATGGAAAAGTGTATGAGTCATCTGCTGTTACTCTGAAAAAATCTCCTCCCATAGACAGTATCTATAACCGTTATGCTGAACTGCCCTCTGATGAATTGCACCGCAACGAAGGCGGATTGCAGTTTTTTATTGATACGCATGATGATAAGGGGGAAGCCAGGCATTTTCGCTATGAATGGGAAGACACTTATCTGATACGGGTTCCCTACCCATCCAACTTCCACTACTACCCCGAAAATAATACCTGGGAGATGCGGGAAGAGCAGGTAGGCACCTGTTATACATCAAGCCAGTCAACGCGAATCATCCTGGGTAACATGCAGGGAAAAAGTCAAAACAGGCTGGCTGAGGTTCCCATTCATTTTGTAAGCCAGGAAAATCCTACATTGCGAAATCGCTACACCATCCTTATTCGCCAATATTCTCTGGATGAGAACACCTACAATTATTACAAAAAAATCAAAGAAAGCATTGAATCCGGCGGCTCGCTGTTTGACAAACAACAGGGAAGTATTCCGGGAAATATTGAAAGAACAGACAATCCCCGCGAACCGGTTCTTGGGTATTTTGAAGTTGCCGGGATAACCGAAATGCGCACATTCTTCGACTATACAAGAGACCTGAAAGACAAGTTAAAAAAACCGGTATTTCCCTATTATTGCAGAGACCAGCTTATATTAACAACCAATGACAGCGTAGCTTATTATTATAATCAGAACAGAACATTAGTGGTTGTCAATGACCTGGGAATGCCCTTTGAACCAAGTATGGAGCTTGCACCACGGGAATGTGCAGATTGTTCATATTATGCCTCTACTAAAAAACCGGATTTCTGGGTTGATTAATGAATTATGAAAAAAATAACCGACCATTTTCAATGAGGAAAATAAATAAACTGGTCATACTGTATATTGTACCTCTTTTACTTCTGGCTTCCTGCGTCAAACCATTTGATTATGAATCAGTCAGTTATGAAAAAGTGATCGTTGTAGATGGTTCGGTGACTGATATTGACAAATCACACCGGGTAAGGCTCCACTATACCTACCCCGTCAATCAAAATAGCATCACGCCCATACAAGGCGCCACTGTATGGGTACAGGATGGTAAAGGTAATCGGTATTCCTATGTCGAATCCGAAAAAGGCGAATACCTATCAGCCCCTTTTGCCGGGGTATCCGGTGAATCCTACCAACTCCATTTCACGACTTCAGATGGATTAATGTATGAATCAGACATTGTTACCCTGAAAAAATCACCACCCATAGACAGTATCTATAACCGTTATGCGGAATTGCCCTCTGATGAATTACACCGCAACGAAGGGGGACTGCAGTTTTTTATTGACACGCATGATGATACAGGCATAGCAAGGCACTTTCGCTACGAATGGGAAGACACCTATCAAATCCGTGTACCCTTTCCATCCATCTTTATCTACTATCCGGAAAGCCATACCTGGTCGTATCGGGGTCAGGATGAAAGTGTGGGCATTTGTTACACTTCAGATCAGTCATCACGCATCATTCTGGGTAACATGCAGGGGAAAAACCAAAACAGATTGGCCGAAGTGCCTGTTCACTTCGTAAGTCAGGAACCCCCTACACTGCGACACCGTTATAGTATCCTTGTACGACAGTACTGCATCGATGAAAACGCCTATAATTATTATCGAAAAATTAAGGAGAGCATAGAGTCCGGAGGATCCCTTTTTGATAAACAACTGGGCAGCCTTCCTGGCAATATGAAAAGTATAGATCACCCCACAGCTCTGGTTCTGGGATATTTTGAAGTTGCAGGGGTAACAGCATTAAGATCCTTCTTCAGTTATTCCAGAGACCTCCAGTACAAAATAATACGACCATCATATCCTTTCGATTGCAGAGATCAGTTATTCACAACGTCTGAAGATAGTGTAGCTTATTATTACACACAACACAACATGTCTTTGGTGACTGTCAATGATACCGGGTTGCCTTTTATGCCCGTTACTTTTGATATGGCTCCCAAAAAGTGTGCCGATTGTTCAAATTATGCCTCTAATAAAAAGCCTGATTTCTGGGTTGATTAATGAATTATGAAAAAGATTAACACCATTTTCATCGCCTTATTCCTACTTACCTGTACCAACGGGCTGGCTCAAAAAACCAACATCAGGGAAAGGGTGTATTTACACCTCAACAGCCCTTCCCTTCTGGTGGGGGAAAACCTCCTTTTTTCAGCTTATTGTAACAGCGACCTCACAGGAAAGCCTTCCCCGTTAAGTCGTATTTTATACGTTGAGCTCATCGGTGAAAAAGGGGTCATCGCTCAAAAAAAAGTATCACTGATGCATGGAAGGGGCCAGAGTGATATTTTCCTTCCCTCCACACTGCCCACAGGAACATATCAGCTATTGGCTTATACGCGCTGGATGAAAAACTTCGATGACTATTTTCAAACTTCAGTGGAGGTCATTAATCCCTTTGAAAAATATGAGGTACCGGAGTATCATGTGGACCAGCCGCTGATTAAATTATATCCCGCTGGTGGTTCCATCATTGGGGGCATTGAAAATACCATTGGATTTATAATAAACAGTAAAAACAATTATAGCGGCATATCGGGCAAGGTGATGGATGACGCCGGCCAGGTGGTGCTCACTTTCAGGCCCAACCGCTACGGCATTGGCCATTTTAATATCATACCCGAATCAGGAGGGAAATACAGGATATTAATTGAAGATGATCAGGGAACATTTCAATTTATTGATTTGCCCCAAATTACCAATAAAGGAGTGGTTATTTCAGCCAAAGCGCTGGATACCACCTTTAAAATTACGGTAAACGGACATCAATTAAATGGAACATTATCCGTTGAAAATTCCCAGGAAGTGTTGTTTCAACAGGCCGTAAATGGAAAAACGGATGTAACCCTGAACAAAGAAAACTTACCTGTGGGTTTATTTCTGGTACGCGTAAATCAAGATGGACAGGAAAGGGGTAAAAGGTGGTTTTACAACGGATCATTGTCCCCAACAAAGAAATCCTCAACCAGGAATTATGGAACACGCAAAGAAGTCAATCTCTCGCCTGTCCTTCCCGAGGGAAATTACTCTGTTTCAGTGAGAAAAAAAGCTCAGTATCTGGCGTCATCTCTTGCACATGCTACCATTTCACCGCTGAATTTTTATTTCAGTAAGATAAACGATATTAATCGCCCCATTTCCCCTGAAGAAATACAGGAAGCACTGGATGATATATTGCTTTTACATCGGGAAAAAGAATGGTTCAAATTGACGGATACAGTCAAATACCTTCCCGAACTCCGGGATGAAATCATTTCAGGCCGTGTGGTTAGCGAAGATAATATCCCCTTAGTTGACAAAAAGGTAGCTATGTCTTTTTCCGAACCCCCTTTTCAAACGCAAACCGCCCTGACCAATACAATGGGGCAATTTGAAATACATTTTGAAAGCCCTGCAATAAACAGCACTTCATATATTCAACTCCTCGATTCTGCCGAAGGACACCAACTCAAAGTACAATTAAACTGGTTGGCAGAATATCCCGAATTCGATTATTCCCCTCCTCATCTGGATTCCCTGCAAATCATGGAGGTCATCGAACGCAGCTTACGAATACAGGTGGAAAATGCCTATCAGTTAACACGGCAGGACTCCATTTTGGAAAGGAAACCATGGGATTCACAGTTTATGCCCTACAATGCCTTTTTCATACTGGATGATTATAACCGATTTAAGACGCTTAGGGAGCACTTTATTGAATACATCCCAACAGCCCGGGTCAGACGGGGTAACTTTATGATCAGCAAACAGTTTAGTAACCCCACATTTAACGCCCCGGCACTCGTCATGGTCGATGGCGTGCCCATTGCCGACACCCTGGTACTGGCCTCCAGCCCCTATAAAATTCGCAGTATAGGTATCGTGAACAACCGATTTTACCTGGGCCCACTGGCCTTTGACGGAGTGGTTAATTTCGAAACCTTCGAGGGCAAACTGGGTGGCCTTCGTTTGCCTGATCATGTGATCAAACAGCCTATAATAGGCCTGGCTCTTGAGAAAAAATACTTTTTCCCAAACTATGAAGAAGATACCCGGGTAAGAACACCCGACCAGCGTGACCAATTGTTTTGGGAGCCTAGGCTTACGGTTACAGAAGATACACCTGCAGTGATCAGGTTTCACACATCAGATTTAACCGGTTTATATGAAATGGTCATTGAAGGATTTGGTAAAGATGGAAGGCCGGTTACTTTCGTAGAGGAGTTCATGGTGGAATAGAAAGAGAAGTTTGTTATGTCAAAGTAGTAAAGTAACCTTTTCTGCTTTTGGCAGTCAAATATAGCATCCAAGGTGCAACTACAGGTCATCTGGCCTGTCTTTAACCCATAACGATACTATCCACTATCATGATCAAGCGTAATATCCTGCTCACCTTCCGTTCTTTCAAAAAGAACAAAGGCTCCTTTTTTATCAACCTTTTTGGCCTGGCCACTGGCCTGGCTTGTTTCCTGCTCATATTCCTCTGGGTGGATGACGAACTCAGCATGGACAAGTTTCATAAAAAGGAGCCCCGGCTCTATCAGGTCATGGAACACCAGCAATATGCCGACAACCTCATGACCACCTCTTCTACTCCCGGCATCCTGGCCGAAACGCTCAAGGAAGAAATACCTAAAATTGAATATGCC
>JAOUKJ010000599.1 GCA_029882675.1 Cyclobacteriaceae bacterium | reverse complement strand
TGGCTTTTAACTTCCTGTATTGCGTCAGGAATGATTCGGATTCTTTTGGCTGTTCCTTTACTTCTTCTTCAAAGGTATAGTTTTCAGTGTCCAGAATAGTATTTTTTTCCCGGGATAGTGTATCAGGTGTATTAATGTTATCCTGCTCCGCATCGTCGATTGTTTTTAGCCGGGTGTCAATGAGCTCTTTTATGGATACTTCCTGGCTAACTTCTTCTTCGGTACGCTTGATTTTAAGTGCCCGGGCCTGCATGGTTTGCTGGCGAGCGCTGGGAGGTGTAAAATTTTGTTTGTTGTAATCAAAACCGGTATAAAGAAATAATTGATCCACACTGTTCTGTAAACATACAATGGCCAGTGTGTTGTTGGCAGGACTAAGGTCAAAATCTTTTATATTTCGTTTGTAGTTGGTCAATTGACTATAAATGCCGGTTGATATAGTATACTTGAACACATTATAAATACCCTTCTGATCACTTAAGTACACGATTTCGTTGCCGTTGAGGGCGATGGGCTTTCTATCAAGACTGATTGTATTCGTTATTCTGTTAAATACATTTTTGGTTGTATCAAGATTAAAGGTAAACAAGTTGTAGTTATTGGATAAAAGATCAATATCCGTTGCTTTTAAATCGAGGGTATCTGATACTCTGTTGGAACTGAATAATATGCTGTTCGTATTGGGTACAAAGACGGGATCAAGGTCATCAAAAATATCATTAGTGAGCCTTCTTATCCGGGCTCGCCGGGTACTGATGAGAAAAAGATCATTCCTCCCGTTATGTGTAGCACTCAGTATTCCCAATCTTCCATTCTTTGAAAAAGAGATGCTCTTTACCTGACTTATTCCTTCCAGTACCTGGTCTATTTTTGTTCCTGTAGCAATATCATAAAGGATAAAGACCACATTTCCTCCTTTTACATCTATGATTCCGAGCGTCTCTGAATCAACCCAGTCAAATAAAGGAATATCATAATCGATATCCTGATTGATTACGCGATAACCACCTGTTGTAACTTTTGAGTAAGTGCCATCATTAAGATTTACCAGATGTAAGGCATACTTTCCCCTATCGTTTGTCGAGTATGCCAGATTTACACCATCAGGACTTATTTTTACCGTTTTTATAAAATAGCCTTTTTTATTTCGTTCCCCGATCAGTTGATCCTCACCCGGCACAATATAGTTGTTGTTCAGGTTTCCATCCATTTCGGCATAGTAATTCTGCCAGTCGTAAATAAGCTCCCGGAAGGAAATACCCAAAGTAATGGCTATGCTTTTTTCTTCATTCCTGATAATACGTATGTAGTTTAAAATGCTGGAAATATTACTTTTTCCGTGTTTTTCGGCAATGTAATTCCAAATGGACTGGCCTGCATATGCGGCCTCCTCCCCATGAAGTTTCTGCAATTTGGTTAAGCGGTCGCTGTTCGAAAGTTCCCGGATATAATCATCCATTTCAATACTCCACCCTTTTGCAATGTATTGTGCGGCACCTTCTGTAAACCATTCAGGCAAATGCATCAGGGTGCTTTGTAACATATCTTTTAAACTTCCCCCGTATAACATTTCGCTGAGGAGTAGTTTGGTCACTTTAAAGATCAACTCTTCTTTCAGCTTCTGTATAGATCCCGGATGGGCTATTTCAACATATGACTTTATAAATTGCGTTTCGCCCCCGGATATGGGGCCGGAGTAATCAATGCCAACATTACTTTGTTGTAAATCAGTGATGGAGTGGTAAAGAAATATTTTAGTTTTTGAGTAGGGCGGATAGCCCATGATATCGGTAACTCTATCGAATTCTCTTTCAATAAAATCAGTGACCTCCCGTGCCAGCCCCACTTGGGGGCCATAGAAAAACACTTCAAAATTTTCAGATTCAAGGTACTGCCATTCAAACTCCTTGTATTGAATTCTGCTTTTTCCGTAAATTTCCCTGGTATTTTGTCCATAAGAACTAATCAGGGGAAGAGATAGTATTATAACCGCTAAAATCTTTTTCACATTACATACACTTTCGGGGTGTTAAAGATAGATAAAAACGATGAGTATGTATAAATGTTGCAATAAAATAGCTGATAATACTGCTTTTGTCAATGCTCATAACATTTATGAGTAACGCTGTTTTTGAAAATATTATTTCAATCTCTTGCTATATTTGTGCCTGTTCATCACCTAAACACTTTTCTGCTATGTTGAATAATGGATTAATCAGGGAGCTGTTTCCAGCCCTCTCAAGGGCGCATAAAGGTCATTCTTTTATTTACCTGGATGGGCCGGGAGGAACCCAGGTTCCACAAGCTGTAATCGACAAAATTTCAGGCTATTACAAGCACTCCAATGCGAATACACATGGGGCTTTCGCTTCTTCCAGGGAAACAGATACTGTTGTTCATAATGCACGTAAAGATATGGCTGTCTTCCTTGGGGCTGAAGGCCCTGACACCATTTCATTTGGACAAAACATGACTTCCTTAAATTATTCATTAGCCAGGGCAATAGTAAGGATTCTCCAGCCGGGCGATGAGGTGTTGATCACGCAATTGGATCATGAGGGAAATCGCGGGCCCTGGTTAATGATGCGGGAATTTGGAATAATTGTAAGAGAAGTGGCCATGCTTCAGGATGGATCACTGGATTACAAGGATTTACAGGAAAAAATAGGGGAAAAGACACGCCTTGTTGCGGTTGGAATGGCCTCAAATGCTTTGGGAACTGTAAATGATATAAAGCGGATACGCCAGCTTGCTTATGAGAACAATGCATGGCTGCTT
>JAOUKJ010000598.1 GCA_029882675.1 Cyclobacteriaceae bacterium | reverse complement strand
TAGACAATTTACTTCATGGGGCAAGCCTGCAAATAAAAGGCATCTATAATATGCCCACTTCTTTAGACCTTGCTAAGGTATTAAATAAGGAATTGGAATTATTTGAACCGCTCGCCCGGGACAAAGAAATAGAAATAGATAAATTATTTAATGCTGACTCAGCCATATTTGTATTCATTGATCCCAACATGATCTCGTTTATAATCAGAAATCTGCTTTCTAATGCGATAAAATTTACACCCTCGGGCGGTAAAATTGATGTTGAAATCATCAAATCAACAGGCTACACCGCTGTTTCTGTAAGAGACACCGGAACAGGCATTCCTGAGCACCTCATTTCAGACATATTCAGGTATGGAGGCGCTTCCAAAACGAAAGGAACAAACAACGAAGAGGGCGCCGGCCTTGGCCTCAGTTTATGCCGTGAATTTATTCTTCAAAGCAAAGGCACCATTGATGTGGTGAGTGTAGAGGGAAAAGGAAGTACGTTTACCTTTGTAATCCCAACAGCCCCTAACTAGTGTCGTGTCACATTAATCCTTATCTTTATGCCCATCACGTTTAAATAAACAGGACATCCACAATCCAACGTTTTAATAATATGAAAAAGACCACATTCCTTAATTTAGCCATAACGTTAAACACACTGGCCATTGTTTTTATTTTAAATGGTTGCACAAATACGCCTGCGGACAATAACGCTAATTCGCCACAGGCTATTGCGCTATTCAACGGCAAAGATCTGGATGGCTGGTATACTTTTATTCAAGACAGAGGTCGTAATATTGATCCAAAAAATGTCTTCACCGTCAATGATGGTATGATACGTATTTCCGGTGAAGAATGGGGTTGTATTACAACGCATGAAGAATATGAAAATTATCGCCTGATTACAACCTTTAAATGGGGAGGAAAGACGTACGACCCCCGCATTGACCGGGCACGAGACAGTGGCATCTTATTACATTCCGTAGGAGAAGATGGTGGAAGCCAGGGAATCTGGATGCATTCCATTGAATGCCAGATTATTGAAGGAGGAACCGGTGATTTCATAGTTGTAGGCGATCAAAGTGAAAATTTCGCGATTACAAGTACTGTTGCACCGGAAAAGCAAGGCAACAGCCCTGTATTCCTGGAAGATGGAGCCCCTGTTACAATCCACAGTGGGCGGGTAAACTGGTGGGGACGTGATCCGGAATGGAAAGACGTCATCGGCTTTTATGGCAAAAATGATGTGGAAAAACCGGTCGGTGAATGGAACAACCTGGAATGTGTAGTTGAAGGTGGAGAAATAACGATCTATCTCAATGGTAAGCTGGTTAACCGGGCAACAAATGTCAAGCCACAAAAGGGCAAAATTCAAATCCAGTCGGAAGGCGCGGAAATATTATTCAAAAAAGTAGAACTGATTCCTTTATAACTTCCATAAAGACCTCATATCAGCTACCGTTCCGCTTCTTCGGATATATCATTCTTTGAGTAAGCAATAGTGAGTTTATATTTGAAAGAAAGTTAAAACAATCAGTATCGGGCATTGCCACAACTTGACATGGCCACTGATTTATTTTAGCTGTACAATTGTATCAATTCCTGAAATACCTGTTCTGTAAGCTCATATTTAAGTGCCATATCGTGACAGAAATCCAATTCATTTTCATCGATATGACCATCTACGGATATGAGTGTAAGCAAGTCATTGAACTGCTCAATGCGGTCGTCATAGCTGGCAGGAAGGACAAATTCAATTGAACCAACGTTAGATTTTATTTCTTCCAGATCGTCTTCAGCCAAGCCCAACCTGTGGGTAATCGCTATGAGTAAATGTTCTTCTATTTCAGCCAGGTGTCCATCGGCCCAGGCCAGTGCAATAAGATTTTGCAAATGGCTTTTATTGACCTGTTTATCATTGTTGAAGGGCTGCTTCTTTTTTCTATTAAACATAATTATCCCATAATGTAGCAAAAGATTAAACCCGACAGACGACTTAAAAGAAAATATTGTACGCAAACGATTTTGCGTACAATATTGTAATGCTAGATCAATTTCCAGCCTTCGCGGAAAGGCCTGGACACAAACTGATTCGCATCATCATAATTTGTTATTTTCATATTATCACCATCCCAGAGCAATTTTTTCCGCCCATCAAAATCCATTCTTTCCGGATGATCTTTTTGTGGTTTACCCTGCATATAGCTCCGGATAGCCAGGTTGCCCATTAGCACCGTCTCAGTGAGCGGGCCTGAATAATCAAAGGAAGAAGTAAGGGCCTTATGTTCATTGCTATTAAAGCCCGCTTTACAAGCCGTAGTCCACGCTATCTGATGTCCACTCTCGGGTTTATCCAGGAATTTGTTGTTGGACTTGAAATTATCAGGCATAGTCATTTTATCACCATTTGGCAGATATATTTGCGGATGACGTCCATACGTACCACAAGTCATCGTTCCTTTTGTTCCGATCATGATCACTCCATTTCCACTGCCCGGCTCACCCAGCCAGTCATCGGCAGGGATCAGGTCAGGGTGAAAAGGACGAAGCCCGCCATCACTCCAATGAAGTTTTATGTCTGATTTATTTTTCGCTGAAGCCTTAAATTTAATCTGCACATTTGCAGAAGGGGGGCATCCTTCCGGAATGTATTCCGCTTGCCAATCCCGGATAAAAACCTGCCCCACGCTACACTCTACTTCAGTAGGATATCCCAACTGCAATACACGAAATGGTGAGTCAATCAGGTGACATCCCATATCACCCAGGGCTCCGGTGCCAAAATTCCACCA